>CAYSIF010000001.1:0-100949 GCA_964431035.1 uncultured Methanobacteriaceae archaeon
CCATTAGCCAGTATACAATTTCTGGTAGTTTGTCGTATGGGTCTGCTAGGAATTTAATTCCTGATATTAGTGCATTGAATAGTGCTGATACTGCTACTCCTGCTAGGACGAGTACTAATGTTCCTGTTGATTTGTAGCTTTTTGATAGCAGGTATGTTATTGATACTGATATTATTCCGAATATGAATGATGCTACTTGTGTTAGTATTCCTCCTAGTGATAAGATTATTGCTATTGCTGCTCCGAATCCTGCACCGTTACTTACTCCTAATAGGTCTGGTGATACTAGTGGGTTTTTGAATAGTCCTTGGAAGGATGCTCCTGCTATGGCTAGTGATGCTCCGACTATTAGTGCTGCTAGTATTCTTGGTAGCCTTACATGGAATACTATGCTTGTTATTGTTGGTGATACTGTTAGTGTTGGTATTAGTGGTGAAAGTATTGTTTTTATTACATCTATTGGGCTTATTGGGTATCTTCCTACCATGAATGATGCGAAAAATAGGAGTATGGGTAGGAATATTAATAGTATGTAGCTTGTTGCTTCGTGTTTTTTTATTAGTGTTGTGTTATCCAATGTTAATACTCCTTATAAATATTTTTTTTAGTTTATTTGGCTTGAGTTTAGTCCTGAGCCTTCTAATATGTCATTTATTTGTTGGTCACTTAGATCTATGTGATAGAATTGTGAGTAGAATTCCTGTGTTGCATCGTGTAAGTTTATGTCTTGGTAGTATTCTGGATATAATACTTTTGCCATCCATGGCACTCCGATTATTATATTTGCTCCTGGTGGTCTGTCTATCCATTTGAATGGTGATTGTGGTGATAGGTAGACTTGGTGGTTTCTAACTGCATCTATTGTTGACCATGTTGGGTCTGTGTATACTTTATTGTAGAATGTTGGGTCGTTTGCTATTATTACTTGTGGGTTCCATTTTACTACTTGTTCTATAGATACTTGTATTTGTCCTTCTCCTTCTTGGCTTTCTATGTCTGCTACGTTGTATCCTCCACATAGACTTATTAGTTGTGCATGTGCTGTTCCGTTTGGATCTGTGCTTAATCCATCTTCTCCTTCTGCATAGTATACTGTTCTTCTTTCATTGTCTGGTATTGAGCTGTTGGTTTCTTTTACTATGTTTAGGTATTTGTCGTTGTATTCGCAGAGTTGGTTTGCTGTATCTTCTGCTCCTATTATTTGTCCTATGAATCTTATTGTTTCATCTATTTTTGTTACGTCTGTGTTGTCTGTTACTGCTATTAGTGGTATTGTTCCGAATTTTTCTTGTTGGTCTTCTATTGTTGTGTTGTCTCCACCTAGTTCTGATATTGATTCTATTATTATGTCTGGGTTGGTTGCTATGAATTGTTCATAGTTTCCTGTGTTTGATCCGTACCATCCTCCTATGTTGGGTATGTTTTGGTATTCTGCTGGTACGTATTCTATTTCTTCTGTTGTCCATTGGAAGTTCATTCCCCCTAGTTTTTCGGGTGCTAGCATGTATATTACTGTTGTCATTGGTGGGTCTGTTGCTACGACTGTGTTTATTTGTGTTGGTATTGTTATTGTTCTTCCTGCCATGTCTGTTATTGTTGTGTTTCCTTGTGATATGTTTGATGGGGAGTATAGTGCTGCTACTGTTATTGCTAGTATTATTAGTATTGCTAGGGTTATTAGTATTATTTTTGTTTTTTTCTCCATTATTTTCTAATTCCTTAGATGTTTTTTTATCGTTATGGTAAATTTTTGTATTCGAATATAAATATAATTTATCTTATGAAAATTTTTTTTAGTGTTGTTGTGGAGATAGTATTTTAATTAGTAATTATATAATAAGTAATTAACAATTGTTAAAAAAAAGAATCATAGGTTATTATCATAATGGAATATGTAGAGAAAATTAAAGCCATAAAATGGGAAAATGGTAAATATAAAAATGTAGATGAAATCTGTGTAACTGATGAATATACCTATTTATTTATAGATTTATTACCTCCTAGAAAATTTTCAACATATCCTGATAATTTAGATGACTTTAGTGTAGGATATTGTCTTGGAGAAGGTTTAATAAAAGATTATAATGATATTGAAACTATAAAAATTGATGGAACTAATGTTTTTATTACAACAAAGTACAATCACACCATAGAAGAGGATTATGATAAAGATGAGATAGTCCAAGAGAAAAAAGGTGGTTGTGAGCATGCTTGTGTTTGTAGACTTCTTGAATATCAAGGTGTGGAATCTGATAGTGCTGGTGGGTGGAGAAGTGAACTTGATAAAGTAAAACCTGTTGAAAGTAGTTTAACTGTTAAAGCTACAGATATTATTGAAGATATGAAACGGTTAAAGGATAATGCATATGTTTGGCAGGCTACTGGTGGAGTTCATGTTGCACAATTAATATACAATAATAATATTATTATAAGAGAAGATGTTAGTCGTCATGTAGCAGTGGATAAGGTTATTGGTGCTGCTTCTAAAAAAGGATATGATTTAAGTTTATCTTATATTACTTATAGTGGTAGGATGCCTGCAGATATGTTAATAAAGCTTGTTAGAGTTGGTATTCCTATTATTGTTTCTAATGCTGCTCCTGCATTATCTGGTTATAAAATTGCTGAAAATAATGGTATAACAATGGTAGGTTTTGTAAGAGGAGAGCGCTTTAATTTATATACTAATCCTGAAAGGATAATTTTATAAAAAAATAGAATATGAAATAAAATTAGAAAAAAAAGAATATTTATTCTAGTACTGTGTGTCTAGATTTTAAATCGCTTTCTGTTTCACCTAGTACTTCCATTAGTTCACATACTAATCCATCAAGGAATATTAATGATGTTAGTTCGAATGCTGTTCCTAATGGTGTTAATGATGTGTAATTTCCTTTTATTTGTCTTTTAAGATAATCTTCATCATCAACTTCTTGTTTTGTTCTACCTTGAACATAAATTAAACTATCTGCTAATTTTCCAAGAGATGAATCTGGATTGGAAGTTAATGCTAAAACCTTTGCCCCACGATCTTTACTGATTTTTGCAGCATTAACACAAGTATTAGTTTCACCAGAACCAGAAATTGCTAAAATACAATCATCTTCATAAATTGCCGGAGATATTGTCTCACCTACAACATATGAGCTTAAACCTAAATGCATTAATCTCATTGCAAATGCTCTACCCGCAAGTCCTGATCTTCCTGCACCAATTACGAAAATGTTTTTAGAATTTATTAAAATTTTTATAAATTCCTTAACATCCTCTTCATTAAGATATTCTTCTGCAGATTGAATATTATCCAATATTGCCCCTATTGATTCCTTCATTAATTCCATACTAATTACCCAAAAATATAATAATATTAAATATAGATTTTTAATAATCAAGAATATTTTTATTAATAATTATATAAAATATTTATTAAAAAAATATTAATTTACAATTTTTATAGGTTTTAAAATCTGATGAATAAATTTAACATTAAACCAGTTATTGGATTAGATATTGATGGAAATTTTTATGATTATAAATTATTTGAATCATTAATTATCTTATCAAAAACAAATTCTATAAGAAGGACTAGTAAAGAATTAGGGATTAGTCACTCTGTTTTAGATCGTAGAATAAAAAAAGCAGAGGAGAAATTAGGGTTTAAATTAGTTTATAATAAATATGGTTCAGGTACAAATTTAACACGTGAAGGCTTAGAACTTATTGAATCTTATAAACAGTATCGTATAAGATTAACTCAATCTAAAAAGATTAATATTTCTGGAGGACATATTGTTTCTGGTCTTCTTAATTCTATAAAAGAGAAAATACCTTTTGATATTAATGTTTATAGTAGTGATGATGAGTCTGCTTTTGAGTTAGGTAAAAGAGATTTAATTGATATTCTTGCATTAGATGATCCTTTAATTGGTTTTGAAAATGATTTAGATTTCACTGCAATAGCATATGATTATTTAACTCTTGTATCTCAAGAAAATCTTAAAATTGAAACTGTTGATGATTTAAATGGTTTGAGTTTTATTAGTGTTAAAGGTAGTGCTCAGAGATTAGCATGGAATACATTAAAACAATTAAATATTGATTTTAATATTGTTCAAGAAGTTAATAGTCAGTTTGATGCATTTAAACTTGTTAAAAATAATCCAAACTTAAACACATTTCTTAATGCTAGTTATTTTAAAGGTAATGATATATTAAAAATAGAAACAGAGCATGTAATAAGTTTAATACAAGTAAATGAAGATAAAAATGAAACAAAAAAGCTAATTAATTATTTATTAAATGAAGGTCAAGAATTAATAAAAAATGAAGGATTTAAACCTATAAAACCTTGGAAAATAAAATAATAAAAAAAATATTATTTTTCAAATGCTTACAAAAAAAATAATATAATAAATCAAACATATGAAAATAAGTATAAAAAAAATATTAGGGGTAAAAAATTATAATGACACGAGACTTACTTGCAATAGGACACACAGCATTAGATTATATAATCACAATTGATAACTTTCCAAAAATAAACTCATCAGTGCCAATAACAAATATGAAACATTTACATGGAGGAGCAGCTGCAAACGTAAGTGTAGTGGCCTCAAAAATGGGATTAAAAACTAGTTTAATCTCAGCAGTAGGTGGAGAATTCAAAAACTCACCATATTATAATGAATTTAAAAAAAATGATATAGATATAGATTCTATGATTGTTATAGAAGAAGAAAGTACACCTACAGCTTTTGTATTAACTGATAAAAATAATGATCAAACTAGTTACTTCTATTGGGGAGCAGGGAAATACTTTAAAGATGCTGAAATACCTGAAAAAGCAATTGAAGATAATAAAATGATACATTTAGCAACTGGAGATCCAGATTTCAACTGGAAGTGCAGTATAGAATCTAAAAAACAAGACAAATTAGTATCATTTGATCCAGGTCAAGACTTATGCATGTATTCTGATAAAATATTAAAAGATGTTATAGAAAACACTAGCATTCTTTTTGGAAATCATCATGAAATAGAAAGGATAACAAAAATTTTAAATAAAGATATTAATGAGTTAATAGAACTTGGACCTGAAATTATTGTTAAAAGTTGTGGAGAGCAAGGAAGCATAATCTATACAAATGATAATAAAATTGAAGTTGATGCAATATTAAAACCAAGCATTGACCCTACAGGAGCAGGAGACTCCTATCGTGCATCATTTTTAACAAGATACATTAATGGATATGAATTGGAAGAATGTGCAAGATTTGCATCATCTGTTTCATCATTCGTTGTTGAAAAACTTGGTTGCCAAACAAATATCCCTAGTTTTGATGAGGCAATAGCAAGAATGGAAGATTTCTATTAAACAAATTTATAGGAATTTTTCAAAAAAACTTTTTTTTGTAACAATATTTTATATTGTATTTTAAACAAATATTATTAAGATAAAAGATTTTACAAAAATCTTATTTTTATTTTTATATATTTTTTCTGGTGAATTAATAATGGAACATTGGATAGAGAGAATAAGTAATAAATTAAATGAATTAGATGTTGATAAACATGTTATTGCAAGTGGTACATCAATATCTGGATCAATACATATAGGAAATTCATGTGATGTTTTTATAGCGAATGCTATAGGTAAAAAGTTAAGAGAATTAGGTTCTGATTCTGAGACTATTTGGATAGCTGATGATCATGACCCTCTTAGAAAAGTACCTTATCCACTACCTGAAAATTATGATAAGTATTTAGGAATGCCATATTCCAATATTCCTTGTCCTGATGGTTGTTGTGATAATTTTGTTGAACACTTTAAAAAACCATTTTTAGATACATTACCTAAGTTTGGTATTGAATTAACTTTAAAATCTGGTTTTCAGATGTATAAAAATGGTGAGTATGATGATTCTATACGTGTTGCTTTAGATAAAGCTGATGAAATTAGAAGTATTATGGATCAATATCGTAGAACACCTCTTGCTGAAGATTGGTTACCATATAATCCTATTTGTGAGAAGTGTGGACGAGTTAATACTACTACTGCATTTGATTATCAAGGAAATAATATTAAGTATAAATGTGAATGTGGTCATGAAGGAGAAGTTGATTTTACTACTGGTAATGGTAAGTTAACTTGGAGAGTTGAATGGGCTGCACGTTGGAAGATATTTAATGTTACTTGTGAGCCTTTTGGAAAGGATCATGCTGCTAGTGGTGGGTCTTATGATGTTAGTAAAGTGATTGCTGAGGATATTTTTGATTATAGTGCTCCTTATCCTGTTCCTTATGAATGGATTACTTTAGATGGGGAAGCTATGAGTAAATCTCATGGTGTGTTCTTTACTCCTGGACAATGGTTAGAAATTGGGCCTGCTGAGAGTTTGAATTATTTCTTGTTTAGAAGTAAACCTATGAAGGCTAAAGACTTTTCACCTAAAATGCAATTTTTAGACTTGATGGACCAATTTGATACTGTTGAAAAAGTATATTATAATGAAGAAGTTGCACCATCTGAAAAAGAGGGTAAAAAATTCATACACATTTATCGAAACTCTCAAATAAATGAGTGCGAAAACTTACCATTACGTCCACCATATAGGTTCCTTGTAAATGCATATCAAATTGCAGGAAACAATCTTGAAAAAATATATGAAATCTTAAAGAAAAACTCACAACTAACAAAAACATACCAAGAAAAAGAATTCAATGAACTAACAGAAACAGAACTACAACAATACCAAGAACGTGTAGACAATGTTAAAAACTGGTTAGATACCTATGCACCAAAATTCGTTAAATTCCAAGTACAAAGAAAGAAAATACCAAGACTTGAAATCCCTGACGAACAAAAAGCATTCCTCAAAGATTTAGCAGATGTAATTGAAGAAAACGACTTTAACAATGCTGAACAACTACACGATGAAATGTACAAAATACTAGAAAAACACGAATTAAAACCACAAAAAGGATTCCAAGCAATATATAAAATGATACTTGGACAAAAACAAGGTCCAAGAGCAGCATCATTCTTATTAACACTTGATAAAGACTTTGTTGTGAAAAGACTTCGCTTAGAAGCATAAAAAAAGAAAAAAATTTATTACTTAAAGAGATTCGGTTGAATTACCAACCCTCTCTAACTCTTTCTCCCAAACATCACCATTATCACTTACAAAATTTAAAAATAAATCCCTACAATTAGAATTATTTAAAACTTTAATAATTACATTATTTTTAATTAAAAATTCTTCTGCTCCTTTTAATGATATATTATCCCCTATAACAACTTTTGGAATATTATATAAGATAATAGCTCCACTGCACATAGGACACGGTGATAATGTAGTGTATAATGTTAAATCCTTATAATCATTAAATGATAATCTTCCAGCATTTTCAATTGCAACCATTTCAGCATGAAGTATAACTGAATCTTCTTGTATTAATTTATTATGTCCTTTAGATATTATATCTCCATTACTGTTAACTAATAGTGCACCTATTGGTATTCCACCAGTTTTTAAGGATTTTTCAGCTTCTTTAATTGCTAAATCCATATAGTAATTATCATCTAACATAAAAAAAATAATGGTGTTTGAAAAAAAAATGGTGAGTTTTTTTCTAAAAAATTATTAAATAAATGTTTTTTTATCCTCTTAGTCTACCAAAGAAACCTTTATCTGATTTTTCTTTAACTGATTCTTTTAGGTTTCTATTTTTTTCTTCTAATTTGTTTATGATTTTATCTTTGTTTGATAATTCATTCTGTAGACGGTCATTATTTTGAGTTCTTTTTAAGATGTCCTCTTCTAAGTCTTTAATTTTGTTTTCAAGTTTGATGATTTTTAATTTACTATCATCTTTTTTATTGCTAATTGATTCTTTTAATTCTTTTAGCTCTTTTGTAGAGTTTGATAAGTCTGATTTTAATTTAGGTATAACATCATCGTTTAGATGATTTAGTTCTTTTAGATTTTCTTTTAAATCTTTTTCTTTTTTACTTAAGTCTTTTTCTAGGTCTTTTATTTTTTTGTTTAATTTATCTGAAAGGTTTGTATCTTCTTTTGGTTCTTCTTTTGGTTGTGGTTCTTCTCTTTCTTCAGATACTCCTTCTTCTTCTAGTTTGATTAATTCTTTTTCTATTTCTTCTAGTCTTACTTTTGCTAGTTGTAGATCTGCACCTTTACGTGTTACACTGTCACTTAAATCTGCATTTATATCTAATTGGTCGAAGTATTTTTTAGTGCTTTCTTCTAATGCATCAGTTAGTTCTTTTTTGAGTTGTTTTAATTCTTTATTTTCTTTTTTTAAGTCTGGAACTACTGTGTTTGTTAAGTAATCTAGTTCTTCTGCTTGGTTTTTAATTTTTTTGTCTTTGGCGGTTATTCGTGCTTCTAAGTGTTCGATTTGATTTTGTTCTTCGTCAGAAATAGAAATCACCTATTGTATTTTTTTATATTTTTTAGAAAAAAATTATCTTAATTTTTTTATATTACTTTTAATTATATTGTAAAAGTTATTTAAAGATTGTTATAAAAGTTTTTTATATTGTTTAATCAATTAAAATGGAGTTTTTAAAATTAGATTAGTGTTAATTAGAATTTTAAAATCATAATTCTTAATTTTTTAAATAAATTAGGATGGTTTTTTTGTTTTTTAAGAATTATGATTTGTTGGGAAATAATAGTTAGTGGTTTTTTTTGGGTGAAAAAAATTAAGTGGTGGTTTAATTTTTTTATAAATTTTTTTTATTTGGTTTTAGGATTATTTTTGGAAACGAGAACGGTCAACTAGTTCTTGTCTTTTTCCGTTGTTCCATCCACCGTTACTGGATTTTGCGTGTCCTACTTGTTGTACGTATCCTGTGATACGGTCGTACCATTCTACATCTTCAACTTCTCCACATGTTGGGCATTTGTTGTTTAGTCCTTTCATGAGTGTTTTACATTTTAGACAGAAGCTTAGTGCACTACTGTATGCCCAGAATCCTATGTCTGATTTTTTAGCTATTTTTTCTGTTAGGCTCATTAGACTTTCTGGGTCACTGTAGGATTCTCCCATGAATGCATGGAATATGTGTCCACCGAGTGTGTATTTTTGGTATGGTTCTTCTGTTTTTATTTTGCTTACTAGTGATCTGGTTGTGTCTACTGGTACGTGGTTACTGTTACTGTAGTAGTATGCTCCTTCTTCTCCGTTGAGGATTGCTTTGTCTCCGAATTGTTCGTGATCTAGTGATGCGAATCTGTATGCTGTGGATTCTGCTGGTGTTTGGATTGTACTCCATCTTAGTCCGGATTGTTCTTTGAGTTCGGTTGCGTGGTCGTGCATGTATTTTACTACTTTTATTCCGAATTTGTTTGCATCTGGGTCTTCTACTCCTACTCCGAATAGTGCCATTAGCATTTCGTTTAGTCCGTTGAATCCGAAGCTTAGTGTACTGTTTTCGATTCTGTAGTAGGATTCTCCTTCGTATTCTTGTTTTAGGAATGGTAAAATGTTGTAGTTGTTGAATGCGTGCATTGCTTGGTCACGGCGTATTAAGAGGATTTCTTCTGCTAGTTTCATTTTTTCGTCTAGTTGTTCGAAGATTTCGTCTTCGTCTTTTGCATTGTATCCCATACGTGGTAAGTTGAGTGTTACGTATGCTAGGTTTCCTGTTCTTAGACAGTCTTTGTCCCAGTCTCCTGTCCAGTTGTCGTTTAGTTGTGTTCTGCATCCCATGTAGTTTGCCATGTTTCCACGGTAGTCTGGGAACATGTTTACGAAGTAGGATGATCCGAATTTTGCACTTAGTTCATGTACTAGGTGTAGGTCTTCTTCGTAGTCTCCTTTGTATGTTTCTGGACGTAGTGTGTAGATTGTGTTTGGGAAGAGGTGTGGTTTTCCTTCTGCGTCTCCTTCCATGAGGTTTTCTGTGAATGATCTTTGTATCATTCTTACTTCTTCTTCGAAGTCGCCGTAGGTTCCTACTATTTCTCCTCCTGGTCCGTATGCTGTTTCATCTTTGAGGAAGTTTGGTACTCCGAATTCTAGTTGCATGCTGGTGAATGGTACTTGGGATCCTCTTGCTGCGTATGCCATGTTGAGGTTGTAGATGAGCATTTGTGTGCATTGTTTGATTTCTTCGTATGATCTGCCTCTTGCGAATGGTGCTGTGAATACATTCCAGAGACTCATTGCTTGTCCACCACTCATGTTTTGTTGTGCTGCGAGCATTACTTCTCCTGTGTGGTTCATGAGTGTTTCCATATGGGTTGGTGCTTTTGCTACGCTTGTGTGGTCTCCTGACCCATCTACTTTTAGTCCGTATTTTATGAATGCTCTTATATCATGTTGTAAACAGTTTAATGGTCTGCTTGCGAAGTATTCGAGGTCGTGTACGTGTAGGTCTCCGTTCATGTGTGCATCTGATAGGTGTGATGGTAGCATGTGTAGGAGTGCGTATTGTTTTAGTGCTTCATCTGCTACGTATTTGTGGATTGTTTCTGGGTTGTGCATCATATTTGCGTTACTGCGGTTACCGTTTTCTATTAAGCTTGTTATGTTGAATACTGGTATTCCTAAACGTGTGTATCTGCTTCTTAGGTCTTCTAATCCGTATTCTACTAGTTTTGTGTTAACTATTTCACGAATCATTGGTGCTGTTAGGTAGTCTACATTTAGTTTTTTAAGTTCTTTCCATACATCTGATGCTATTTGGAATGCTGTTTCTTGGCTTGCACCTGTTTCTTCGACTAATGTGTTTGCTATTTTTGATAAATCGAATGCTTCGATTGTGTCTCTTGATGTACGTACTTTGAGTGTTGTTTTTGCTAGGTATTTGTTAGCTGCTTCTGGATCTACGATTTCTAAGTCATCGTAAATCATTTTTTTGATTTCTTTTGTTGTTATTCCATCATATAATGATTCTACTACATTTGAGACTATTTTTTCACATTCGAAAAATGGTGCTTCGACCATTACTAATGATTTTAATAGTTTTTCATAACTAAAAGTTTCTTCCACACCATTGTTTTTTACTACTCGTAGTTTTACTTTTTGTGGAGTGGATAATCCTGTCTTATATTTGTTTTCCATTTTACCATCCTAAAAAATTTATAAAAAATTAATTATTACATTAGTATTATTTAGTTTTGATAATATATAAACTTGTTCGTATACTACCAAACAAAATAGAGTTAGTATAAAAAAAATCTTAAAATAAGATAATATAAGTTATGTAAAAATAAGTATATAAAATTATCTATAGTATTACTTTTAATAAAAAACAAGCAAATATAAGCTTAAAAATCATATAAAAATCATATAAAAACTAAAATAAATAAAAAAAGATAATAAAGAATAAAAAATAAAATAAACGACTAAAAAACCGTACAAAAACTAAAAAACATAACTAATAAGTCTTAGAATAAAAAAATAATAAATTTAAAGAAAGAAAAAAATAAAGAAAAAAACAATCTTAAAATCAGAAAATCACAACAAAAATTAAGAGAAAAATGCATCTAAATTTATTTGCTGTGACTTATCACTTTCAAATAAAGATTTAATTCCCTCTTCCTGAAGTTCAAGTCTCTGAGAAAGATAATGTGAAACTGGATACTTATTAATCAAATCCTGAGAAATTTCCAAATATTTAGTAACAGACCCCTTAGAAACACTTAAAATAAGATTTCCACCACATTTACACTTACCCGTCAAAGGCATACGCCTATATTTAGAATTACACTTAGTACAACGTACCTTCTGTCTAGAAAATGCTCTAACATTACCCATAATATCAGGTAAGAAATGCGAAGATAAAACCTTTTCAACAACACCTCTTTGATCAACAGCACGAATTCTTTCAGCAAGCTTAATTTGAGCATCAACCTTCTCAGACATACTATTCAACTTCTTATACAAACAAGTATGCGGACCTGCATGAATATTCGAAGTATGATGAGAAAACATTAAATTTTCATACTGCTCAGGTTGACCTAAATGCATACCCACATTATCAACATAATCCAATAATTCCCCAGGTTTTAAAGGTTCTTGTGTTTTCTCAAAGAACTCTAATGGGAATCTAGGCATTATATCAATTTTTTGAGATTCATCATCAATTTCTGCAGGATCTATTCTTGTAGATAAAACTAAAGGAGCATCCATACTTCCACCACGAGTACTTGGAAGATAAGATTTTGAAAAATTCAATAATGCATCTAATAAAAGTAAAACACTATCCTCATCACTATCACAATTTCTTCTTTTAGCTGAGTGGAAATAAGGGTGAGCATAACAACCTAATGCTTCAGTAAATCCAACTATACGACCTAATACTCCTGCTGATGTGTGGGGTGCTAAACCTGCAACAAGATGCCCTATTAAATCTTCTTTTTCTTTAACATGATAGAATCTATCCATATGGTAGAATCTGCCTAATAAATCATCAACATAATTTGCAACACCTACAAGATATTCTCCACAATTTGTAGATACTACAATATCTTGTACTTTTAATTCAATTATTTGGTCATCAGAAGTTATTGGATTACCATAGCAGTCTTTAGTATATCCCATTTCTAATAGTTTTTCAACTGTGACTCCTATTTCTTTAGGTATGAAGTGTGTTAATGGTAAATCTGTTGAATCATGCCTTATTGTTGCTTCTTTAAATGTGAATACTCCATTTTTAGCTCTTAGTATTCCTTTTTCTAATGGTTCTGGTAGTTTGTGTTCTGATATTAAACCAACTACTCCTTTTATTTCTTCTACTTGTCTTACTTTAACATTATCTGATGCTTTTTTTAGCATTGATCTTAAGTTTATTGCTCTTTCTTTTGGTTGACCAATTATTGTATGTTCTCCACATTTAGGACATAATGATGAAAATGTTAATGAGTTGCAGTTTGGACATTTTCTTCTGGAGATTTCTTCTTTGATTTTTCCTTTTTTAGCTGCTTCTGCAACTAAACGTCTGCTTCCTCCGTTTTGACCTATTGGGAATAGTACATGTGGTGCTGGTCTCATTAATCTTTCTTTTGATTTTTCAGGTCTACCTACACGTGTTCCAATATATGCTGGAGCTTTATCCATTATTTTAACTTTACTTACTTTGTTTAAAGCTTCTATAGTGGTTTCTTCATGTGTTAATTCCTTGGTTAATGTGTTTACTAATGCATATGCAATTTCTTTATCTATAACGACTTTAGAGTCTTCTACTTTGTGGAATATTCCTAATACTTCAAGTATTCTTTTTTGATATGAAATATCTAAGTAGAAATCTTCATCTTCTTTGTATTCATTGTCTTTAATCCATTCGTATAGGCTGTTTAAATCATCTACTGTAACATCATTGTAGTAGAATGTGTAGTATGGATGTAATGGTACATCATATTTTTCTGATATTTCAAATGCTTCTTTTGCGGATAAGTGTTTGAATTCTAATTCTTCCAGGTTTAAAGAGTCGTCATATTTTTCTGAGTTTCTTATTGTTTCTATCCACCATTCTTCACACCATGATGCTCCCATCATTGGTTGGTTGTTTCTTAAGAATTCTCCGAATGCTACTAGCATATCTCCAAGGAATAATATTTCGTCTAAGTTTTTCTTGTATTTTCTTGCTTCTTTTACTGTGTTTATTTGTAGGACTTCTCCGTTTTTTAGTTTTATTATTGGTCCTTCTATAGAGTCTACTGGCACTACACAGTTTCCTTTTCCAGGGTATTCTATTTTTAATTGGGTTCCTACTGCCAGGAATTCTATTAGTTCCATTGTTGCAGGGTTAACTCCCATTGTTGCTAGTCCGGTGTTTCTTGATCTTCCGTATCTTAGTCGGAATGCTCCTTTTTCTGATGGATATCCGAGTATTGGTCTTCCTCCGATGATATCTTGTATGTATTTTGGTTCTTCTACTTCTTCTTCCACTTTTTCTTCTTTTCCTTCTTCTTTGTTTTCTTCTTTTGGTTTTTCGTGGGTGAATGCTGTTAGGAAGTCCCATCCTGGAAGTCCTAGTATGTTTGAGTATTTTATGATTTTTTTAGCTTTTTGAACTATTCCTTCTATCATCGCTAGGAGTGCTCCTCCTCGGATGTTGTTTGTTTCTACACGTTCTAGGTCTTTGTGTGATACTTCTATTTGGTCTGTTGCTTCTCCTGTTACTTCTACTGGTATGTTACTTGCTGCTGTTCTTACTTCTTCTGGTGTTGGTGAGTATTGTAGGTTGGTTACTTCTGATTCGTATAGTTCTACTTCTTCTACGTATCTTTCTATTTCTTCACTGGTTGGTTGGTAATCGCTTAAATCTAGTGCTTGTTTTATTTTATCTCCTAGTAATACTGCTAGTGCTGCTGCTGTTCCTCCTGCACTTCGTATTGGTCCTGCAAAGTAAACTGCTATATAATTTGATCCGTCTGGATTGTCTTTTATTCCTACTTTTGCGATTCCTTCTAAGGGTGCTGCTACTACTCCTTCTGTTAGGATTGCTAGTCCTGTTCTTAGTCCTTGGTCTACTAGTTCTTCTCTTTTTGCTCTTGCTTTGTCACCAGTTTCTTCTATGTCTTGTGATGCTATTTCTGCTGTTATTTGGAATGCTACTTCTTCACGTGTGTCAAATTCACTTTCTAATTCTTTTAGTCTTTTTGCAACCCCTTCTGGTCCAACTAACCCTTCTACTCTTTCAGCTAAATCTTTTGCTAGTGGTACTTCTACAAATGTTTCTGCATCTAATCCTTTAGAACGTGCTTCATTAGCTATATCATATAGTTCATTTGTTTCTTTTTCTAAGCGTTGAAAATAATCCATGAGAAAAGTAACCCCTTAGTTTTTTTATATTTAGAATTGGTTTTTTTTAGAAATAAATTAGATATTTAAAATTAAAAATTAAAAAGAAAAATGTTTTATGATGAAAAAAAATAGTAGAAATGTTTTATATTATTTTTTATTAAAATAAGTATTGAAAATGTTTAGTTTTAGATAGAGTATCTTAAAACAAAACAGAATATTGCTAATATTACTGTAGCGATAACTACTGCTTGTGGTGAGACTTTTGGTCCTACACTTTCATCATCAAAATATCTTACTAGTCCTGCACCACTCATTGGCATACTCATTTTATCGTCTTTTCTTGCCATTGTTTTTATTAACCCCTGATAAATTTTTGATAAAAATATTTTATAATTATTCTATCTTTTTATTATTCATCTTATATAAAGCACACTAAAAAAAAAATTTTTATATATGTAGGAATTTTTATTTTTCTACAACTGCATTTTTCATTGATTTAACATATTTGGCTATGTGTTTTCCTGCGTTTTCTCCGTGTTCTGCTATTATTTTAACTATTGCTGATCCTACTATTACTCCATCTGATATTTTTGATATGTTTCTTGCTTGTTCTGTTGTGTTTATTCCGAATCCTACTGCTGTTGGAACATCTGTTACTTCTTTTATTATTGATATTATTGAGTTTAGGTCTGTTTTTATTTCGCTTCTAATTCCTGTTACTCCTAGTGAGGATACTACATATATAAATCCTGATGCATCTTCTGCAATCATTTTTATTCTTTCTTTTGATGTTGGTGCTATTAGTGATATGATGTCTACATTGTGTTTTTTTGCGTATTCTCGTATTTCACCTTTTTCTTCAAATGGTAAGTCTGGTATGATTATTCCGTCTACTCCTAGTTGTTCGGATTTTGTGAAGAATTCTTCATAGCCATAGTAGAATACGGGGTTTATGTATGTTAGGAATACTAATGGTATGTCTGTTTTTTCTCTTACTTTTTCGACTATTTCAAATACTGTGTCTGTGTGGGTTTCTTGTTTTAGTGCTCTTATGTTTGCTTCTTGTATTACTGGTCCTTCTGCTACTGGGTCTGAGAATGGTATTCCTATTTCTATTAGGTCTGCTCCTGCTTTTTCCATTTCTAGTATGAATTCTACTGTTTTTTCTGGAGTTGGGTCTCCTGCTGTTAAGAATCCTATGAATGCTTTTTCGTCTTTAAATGCGTTTTTTATTTTACTCATTTAACTCAACTCCTTTGTAGCGTGCTATTGCTGCAACATCTTTATCTCCTCTTCCTGATAGGCAGATTACTATTATGTCATCTTTGTTCATTTGTCCTGCTATTTTTTTAACATGTGCTACTGCGTGTGAGCTTTCGATTGCTGGTATTATTCCTTCCATTTTTGATAGGTATTCGAATGCGTCAACTGCTTCGTCATCTGTTGCTGATACGTATTGTGCTCTTCCTGTGTCTTTTAGGTGTGCGTGTTCTGGTCCTACTCCAGGGTAGTCTAGTCCTGCTGATATTGAGTATACTGGTGCTATTTGACCATAGTTTCCTTGGCAGAAGTATGATTTCATTCCATGGAATATTCCTACTTCTCCTTTTGCCATTGTTGCTGCATGGTATGGTGTGTCTATTCCTTTACCTGCTGCTTCTACTCCTACTAGTTTCACATTTTCATCTTCTATGAAATTGTAGAATGTTCCCATTGCATTACTTCCTCCACCTACACATGCTACTACCATGTTTGGGAGTTTTCCTTCTTTTTCTATTATTTGTTCTTTTATTTCTTCACTTATTATGCTTTGGAAGTCTCTTACTATCATTGGGAATGGGTGTGGTCCCATTGTTGAACCTATTACATAATTTGTATCGTCAACTCTTGAAATCCAGTCTCGGAATGCTTCGTTAACTGCATCTTTTAGTGTTTTTGTACCGGAGGTTACTGTGTTTACTTTTGCTCCTAGTAATTCCATACGGAAAACATTTAGTGCTTGTCTTTCAGTGTCGGTTTCTCCCATGAATATTTCACATTCCATATCTAGTAATGCTGCTGCGGTTGCTGTTGCAACTCCATGTTGTCCTGCACCTGTTTCTGCTATTACTCGTGTTTTACCCATTCTTTTTGCAAGTAATACTTGTCCTAGAACATTGTTGATTTTATGTGCTCCTGTATGGTTTAAATCTTCTCTTTTAAGATAGATTTTAGCTCCACCAAGATCTTCTGTCATTCTTTCAGCATAATATAATAATGATGGTCTTCCAGCATACTCTTTAAATAAGGTATTTAATTCGTTTTGAAATTCTTCATCGTTTTTATAAAAATTATATTCTTTTTCTAATGCTATTAATGCATTCATTAGGGTTTCGGACATGTATTGTCCACCATATTCCCCGTATCTTCCATTATTCAAAAATAATCACCCATTGGATCTAACTATATCAATTAGTTTTTTTATTTTATTTTCATCTTTAAATTTGTTTGTTTCTGTAGCTGAGCTTATATCTACAGCATATGGTTGAACTTCTTTTATTGCAGTTAGTATATTGTCTTCGTTTAATCCTCCTGCTAAAAAGAATGGTTTGTCTAAGTTTTTATGTATTAGTCGCCAGTCAAATGTTTTACCACTGCCCATTCCACTGTCAAATAAATAATAATCGGAATTTGGATGAGTATCTATTTTATACTCTGTGTCTTTATCAAATACAACTGTTTTTATTACTTTTAATTCTTCTCCTGTTTCTTGTAATGCTAATTCTTTTAATTCTTTAATGTATTCTTCACTTTCATGGCCATGTAATTGGGCTATTTTTATTGTATTTGATTTGAATAGTTTAACAATATTTTGAGGTTTTTCATTAACAAAAACCCCTACTGGAGTTATTTTATCATTTAATTTTGAACTTAAGTATTTTGCTTCTTTAAATGAAATATTTCTATGACTTTTTTTAAAGAATACGAAACCTATAAAATCTGGTAAGTATTTATTAACTATTTCAATATCTTTTACTCTTCTAATTCCGCATATTTTGATTTTCATTGAAATACTACTCCTTATTTTATGTTTTTTTAAGTTCGTCTAATGTATTTTTTTTATTATCTGCTTTCATTAGGGTTTCTCCAATTAGAACTCCGTTAACATTATTGTTTCTTAAGTTTATAATGTCCTTGTTGGTTTTAATTCCACTTTCAGATATAAAAAGAATATCATTTGGAACATGTTTTCTTAGGTTTATACTATTATTAATATCTACTGTAAAATTTTTAAGATTTCTATTGTTAACTCCAATTATTCTTGCTCCTGCATTTAAGCTTTTGGTTATTTCATTTTTGTCATGTGCTTCCACAAGTGCTGATAAGCCTAAACTTGTAGCTAAATTTATATATTCTTTTAATTGGTTTTCTGTTAATATTGATGCTATTAAAAGTATTGCTGAAGCATTTAATGTTTTTGCTTCATAAATCATATATTCATCTATTACAAAATCTTTTCTAAGGATTGGTATGTTTATATTTTCTGCAATATCCTGGAGGTAGGAGTTTTTTCCTTGGAAGAAGTGGGGTTCTGTTAAAACTGATACTGCTGATGCTCCAATAGATTCGTATTCTTTTGCTATTTCTATTGGATTGAAATTTTCACATATTAATCCTTTTGATGGTGATGCTTTTTTAACTTCACATATAAAAGATAAATCATCTTTTTTTAATGTTTCTTCAAAAGGAAAACTATTTTCTTCTATTGTGTTGATTTGTTCTTTTAAAGTTTCTAATGGTTTTTCTTTTTTCTGTTTTTCTATTCTTTCTTTTGTTTTAGAAACTATTTCATCAAGTATCATTTGGACTTTTCCTTTTATATTTTGTTAGATAATTCTACAAATAATTCTAATTGTTTTTTAGCTTCACCATTATCTATAAGGTTTTCTGCTAACTCTACACCGTCATTTAATGATTTTACTTTGTCTGCAACATATAATCCTGCAGCTGAGTTAAGAACAACTGCATCACGTTTAGGGCCTTTTTCTCCATTTAATATTGAACGTGTTATATTTGCATTAAAATCAGCATCTCCACCGGTTAAATCTTCTTTTTTACAAGGTTTGATGTTGAAGTCTTCAGGTTTAATTGTGTAGGATTCTATTTTTTTATCTCGTATTTCAGATACTTTTGTAGTTGAGCTAACTGAGATTTCATCTAGTTTATCCATTCCATAAACAACCATTCCTCTTTTAACACCAAGGTTTGATAGAACTTCTGCTAATGGTTCTACAAGAGCTTCATCATAAACTCCCATTACTTGCATTGTTGCTCCTGCTGGATTAGCTAATGGTCCAAGAATATTGAATATTGTTCTTATTCCTAATTCTTTACGTATTGGTGCAACATATTTCATAGCAATATGGTAATTTTGTGCAAATAAGAAGCAAATATTAATTTCATCTAATAGTTTTCCACATTTTTCAGATGATAAGTTAATATTAACTCCTAATGATTCTAATACATCTGCTGCTCCTGATTTGCTTGATGCTGCACGGTTACCGTGTTTTGCTACAGGAACACCTGCAGATGAGATTACAATTGATGATGTTGTTGAAATATTAAAAGAGTTAGAACCATCACCACCAGTTCCAACAATTTCTAGTACATCATAATCATTTAGTAATTTAACACAATGAGATCTCATAGCTTCTGCAGAAGCTGTGATTTCATCAATAGTTTCACCTTTTAAGGATAAAGCTGTTAAATATGCACTCATTTGCACATCACTTGCTTCTCCTTTCATAATTTCATCCATAGAATTTTTAGCTAACTCGTAAGATATATTCTCATTATTAGCTAATTTTAAAATAGCATCCTTAATCATCAATGTCACCTTTAAATATATTCTTTTATGAAATTAGTAATAATTATTAAACCATCCTCTGTTAAAATTGATTCTGGATGGAATTGTAAACCATAAACTGGATATTCTTTATGTTTAACTGCCATAATTTCATGTTCTAATGTTCTACTTATTACATTTATATCTTCTGGCAAGGAATCTTCAACTAATGCAAGTGAATGGTATCTTGCAACTTTAATATTATCTTTAAAACCCTTAAATAAGGTTTCATCATTTAATGTTACAGTTGATGTTTTACCATGCATTATCTGATTTGCATAGGATATTTTTCCACCAAATACTTCACATATTACTTGATGACCTAAACATACGCCAAGTATTGGAATTTTATCATAGAATTCTTTTACTACTTTTGAACATACTCCTGCATCTTCTGGTTTTCCAGGTCCTGGAGATAGTATGATAATATCAGGTTGAAGTTCTTTTATTTCATTTATTGATAGTTCATCATTTCTTATAACTTTTATTTCATCAAGAATTTTATAGGATTCTTCATCTAAGTTTATATTCTTTATTTTACTTATTGCAATTCCTATGAACTGGTATAAATTATATGCAAAACTATCATAATTATCTATTAAAAGAATCATTCTACCCCTCCGTCTGCTGTTTCTAATGCTTTTATTACTGCTGCTGCTTTGTTTAATGTTTCCTGATATTCTAATTCCGGTACACTATCTGCAACAACACCTCCACCAGAACGTATGAAAACTTTATTATTACGTGAAAATGCTATTCTAATTGCAATACAAGTATCCAGGTTACCTGATAAGTCAATATAACCTATTGCTCCACCATATATTCCTCGTTTATTATTCTCTAATTCATTAATAATTTCACATGCTCTTATTTTAGGAGCTCCAGATAATGTTCCAGCAGGTAAAATTGAATCAATAGCAGATAATGGATCTAAATCCTTTCTTAAAATTCCTTCAACAGTTGAACCAATATGCATAACATGAGAAAATCTTTCAATATTCAAATATTTATCTACTTTAACAGAACCAATCTCTGATATTTTGCCAATATCATTTCTACCTAAATCTACAAGCATATTATGTTCTGCTAATTCTTTCTCATCATTTAATAAATCTTCTTCTAATTCTTGATCTTCTTCTTCTGTTTTTCCTCTTGGTCTTGTACCTGCTAATGGGAATGTGAAAACCTTATTATCTTGAACTTTAACTAATGTTTCAGGTGATGCGCCTGCAATTTCAATATCATCACTTGAAAAATAAAACATATATGGAGAGGGATTTGTTGTTCTTAAAACACGGTATGTGTCAAATAAACTTCCAGATATTTCGGCTTCTATCCTATTAGAAGGTACAATTTGGAAGATATCTCCTTCATGAATGTAATGTTTTGCTTTTTCAACAATTCCACAATATTCTTCCTGTGTAAATGATGGTTTGAAATCAGATTTTAATTTTAAAGGTTCTATATCTGCAGGTTCTCCTTTTTTTATAATATTAATTACTTCTTTGATTTCTTTTTTAGCATTATTGTAATTTTCTTCAAGATTACTTGTTGGCATATTTACAATAACATATATTTTTTGTTTGAAATTGTCAAATACTATTACTTTATCAAATAACATTAAATCTATATCTTTAAATCCATCTTGGTTTTCTGCATCAAGTTTTAAGGAAGGTTCACTGTATTTTATATAATCATATGCAAAATATCCTACAAGTCCCCCCGTAAATGGAGGTAATTCTTTTAATCTTGGTGTTTTATTTTCTTTAATAATTTTTTGTATGTACTTTTTTGGATTATCTGTTGTTGTGGTGAATGTTTCTGTATTATCTAGATTAGTTGTTTGATAATCTCCTTTTATTGTTACTTCTCCGTTTTGACATGTGAATTCTATTAGTGGATTGAATCCTAAGAATGTGTATCTACCCCATTTTTCTGTGTCTTCTATACTTTCTAGCATGTAACAATGTTTACTTATTTTTTTAAGTCTTCTCATTACTTCTATTGGTGTGTTACTGTCTGAATATATTTCATAACTTATTGGTATTCTTTTGTATTCTTTGTTTTTTGCTAATTCTTTTATTTTTTCTATTTTTGGGTAGTACATTTTTCTTTTGAACCTTTTCTTATTTTTTTATAATGTATATAAATATAATACTAATGTACTATTTAAACCTTTATAGTACACTTTTGTACATTATTTTCCTAACTTAGAAGACAAATAATTATAAACATCCTCACGAACAGGATACTTTAAATCCAATTTAAAATTAACAATAGGTAACTCCTTACCTTTATCATTCATAATAGTCTTCTGTTGGGGATTTCTTGGAATTACAGGACCTATATAATAAAATTCATGCCCCTCATCATCACTTTTCTTAATAAATAAATGCAAAACTAAACCAGAATCCTCATAACCCATAATCTCCACAGGCTCTTTACTATCTAACTTAACATTAGAACGAGTCATCCAACTAAAAGTTTCATTATCAATGAAAACATCCTCATATTTAGTACTCTCAGAAATATCTTCCTCCTTATCATAAGTAACAAAGATAGGACAAGTTCCATGCTTAATACGATAACCATAAACAGTAGAACTATCATCATGAGGCCAATTTAATAATCTACAAACATCATATCTAGAATATTTTTCATATAATTTTAAATTAACACCATTAGTTTGCCCATGGAATTTATCTAAATACTGTTTTAGACCATATTCCATAATATCATTGAAAAATTCTAAAAATATCTTATTGGATAAAGCCTTTCTAAAACCATAACTTACTGAGAATATATCTCCCTCTTTTATAAAGAAATTAACATTAGGATACTTTTCAAGATCCTTTGTAACATCAAACTTTTTATCTAAATAATTGATAGCATTAGAAATACTCTTATAATCATTGTTAATATTGAATTCTTTGGATAGAATATCATTTATAGAATTTATAGATACCCAACCCCTTTCACATAACTCTCTTAAGATTATTAATTCATGAGGACGTTTACTATAAGCTAACTTTAAAGTCATAAATTGCAAATACTCTAAGATAAATTCATCATCTATAACAACTTCATAATCTTTATCTACTTTTTTAATAAAATTATAATAAGTTTTATAAGGTTTAATAGATTTTTTAATATAATTTATAATAACAAGTGGGTCAACATCCCCAAATTCATAAAAATCATTGAAATTCGGAACGCGTCCCAATTTGAATTTAAGATTCATATAAACGTTTTTTAGATAATTTAACCTACTTAAATTAGATTTATTAATACTGTTAATTATTCTTTCTTTACTTATCTTATCAAAGCTAACAGAACTAATTCCTGGAATTTCACCACCGTTCATCCATTTACGATGATTATCCTTCATACCTGTTCTATCACCAGATAAAGCCATAGGAATAAGGAAATTATTATCATAATTCCCAATAAAATCAATAATTACAACATAATCCTTATTTTTAACTTTTCTTAAACCCCTACCTAACTGTTGTAGGAAGATAATTGTTGATTCTGTAGGTCTAAGCATTATAATTTGATTAATTTCAGGAATATCAATACCCTCATTAAAAATGTCAACAGTGAAAATATAATCTAATGTATCTGTGCGCGTATCTGAGACTAAACGATCTATAGCTTCTTCACGTACTTGTTGATTATCTTCACCAGCTAAGCTAAGTGTATTATAACCTATTTTATTGAATTTTTCAGATAATTCTGCTGCAATATCCTTCCTACTGCAAAATATTAAACCTTTAACACGATTTCCCGAATATCCGAAGTATTCTGCTTTTTGAATAATATGTCTAACTCTTTCATCTGATGTTAAATAGTTAAAATCTTCTTTTTCATGTAATTCATCATCATCCAATGTCATTACATCAGATATTCCAAAGTAATGGAACGGGCATAGCATATCTTCTTTTAATGCATCTTGTAATCTTATTTCATATGCAATATTATGATGGAATAATTCATAGATATCAAAATCATCACTACGATCTGGTGATGCTGTCATTCCAAGATAGAATTTTGGTTTGAAGTAGTCCATAACTCTTTGATAAGTTTCGGCTCCTGCATGGTGACTTTCATCTATTACTATGAAATCAAAATTGTCTTTATCAAATTTTGAATGAATATCCTCTTTACCCATTGATTGTATTGTGCTGAAAATAAAATCTTTATCATAGTCTTTTCTATTTCCAGATATTAATCCAAAGGTTTTAGTATCTTTAAATACATTTTGATAGGTTTCTAATGCTTGTTTTGCAATTTGTTCACGATGTACTAAGAATAATGCTTTTTTTGGATTTATTTCTTTTAATGCGAATGCTGATGCATATGTTTTTCCTGTTCCTGTTGCACTTATTAATAATGCTCTAGATTCTCCATTTTCATAGAATTTAACTAGTCTTTTCGTGAAATCTTTTTGCATTTCATTGGGTGTGAATTCTTCTTCTTTTGCTAGAGATTTTTGAAATTTAGATGCATTATCTTTATTTTCAAGATAAAATGTTTCATAATCTTTAATACAATCTTCTAATGGTGTTGCATCCTCCCAATGTCTATTAAATTCATCTATGACATCATAATATAATGATCCATCTAAATTTGATCTTGTTAATAGGTTCCATTCTTTGTTTATTGTTAATGCCTTTTGTGTTAGGTTACTGCTTCCAATAATTATATTATAAAATGAGTCATGCTTGAATATGTAACCCTTTGTGTGGAACCCATGATCTAGGTCATTAACTCGATACATTTTAACTGTGATGTTTTCTAAAGCATTTAATCGTTTTAATGCATCTGGATGTGTGAAGCATAGATAATCTGTTGTTATTATTTTTCCTTTAATTCCTTTTTCCTCTAAATCTTTTAAATCTTGTAGTAGTGGAGTTATTCCACTGTCTGTTATGAATGCTACACTAATATAAAATTCATCACAATCTATTAGTTCATTTTTAATTGTTGATAATACTTGGACTTTTCCAGGTCCATTAAATATGAAATCTGATACCATAGTATAGTTTCCCCCTTTATTTTTTAGTTTAATATTTTTCTTTTAGTGCTTTTATAACATCTATGTCTGCTGGTAACCATTCTATTGAGTCTATTTCTTTTATTGTTAACCATTTGCTGTCATTGTGTTCTAGTAGTTCTATTTTTCCTTCGGTTACTTTTGATAAGTAGCAGTGCATGGTTAAGTGGAATTCTGGATATGTGTATTCTATGGTTGTTAAGAATTCGTATGGATCTATTTTTACATTTAGTTCTTCCTTTATTTCCCGTATAAGTGCTTGTTTTTGTGTTTCTCCAGTTTCTATTTTTCCTCCAGGAAATTCCCACATGTTTATAAATTCACCATAGCCTCTACGAGTTGCTAAAAATTTATTATCCTTTTCTATTATTGCTGCAACGACTTCTATTGATTTTTTAATAGTAAAACCTTCTTAAAACTTTTTATTGTATTATATTTTTGTATTTTTATTATAATAAAATTTATTTAATAGTTATGTATTAAAAATATGATTATTATGAAAATGAGATTTACAAGTCAAGAAGTTATTCATTTAATTGTTGCTTTTATAGTTATATCCTTAGGATTTTCAATAACAATTACAGGTAGAAATTTTAATAGTTTAACTGTTGTTTTACCGATAGTTATGATTGGTGCTGGTTTAGGTTTTATTTTTCATGAAATTGGGCATAAACTTAGTGCTATACATTATGGTTATTGGGCAGAGTTTAGAATGTGGCCAACAGGTTTAGTTATATCTTTAATAAGTTCTTTTGCAGGTATTTTAATTGCGATACCTGGTGCTGTTAATATTTATGGACAGTTATCTGATAGGGAAAATGGTGTTATTAGTGTTTGTGGTCCTATAGTTAATTTGATTTTAGCACTTATTTTTATAATAATTAGTCATATTTATTTGCCTGTAGATTTTTATACTGCTAGTGTTATTTATTTAATTTGTAATCTTGGGTATCAGATTAATGCTTATCTTGCTTTCTTTAATTTATTACCTATTGGTATGCTTGATGGTGCTAAAGTAGTGAGATGGAGCCCTTTAGTTTGGATTGTTACTATAGTAATTGCTGGAATATTATCTTTTGGACATATGATTAATTTAACTTTTTAATTAATCATATTTTTTTTTATAGATTCTAGATGAGAGTTAATATTTTAGTGGATTTTTTAGTTATTATCCTAGCATTAATTTGAATTTTTCCCATTTACTGTCTGTTTTGCTCATTTTTATCTTTTTTGCTGCTTCGGAGTTTGGAGCGTATCGTAGGATTTCTTCATCTGTTAGGATGCCTGGTTTTGGTTCTATTTCGGCACGTGTTTTGATGAATTTTGTGCTTACGTTGACTAATCTTCTTATTTCTTCTTCTCTTAGTTCTTCTATTAGTCCCACGTGTCCTGTGTCTTCTGTGGAGTATTTGCTTCCACATGCGTTACATATTAGTAAACCATTTTCTTCTTTGAAATTATGACTTCCACAATTTTCACATTGCATAAGAAAACCTGAAATTAATTAATTGTTGTTATTATTAACTATAATTTAATGTTTTAATAATATTAAGTTTTGTTATAAGCTTAAAAAAGTATATATATATATATATTATAAAAACTATTTTAAGCTTATTTTTTAATATAAACTTATTTTTTAATATAAAAGAAATAATTTTATAAAGCTTATTTAATTAAATGGTGGCAAAATTTAAATGTTTAAGTCAAAAACTAAAAAAATTTTACTCTTTTTATTAGTTGCACTAGTGTTTTTTAGTGTTTCATGTGTAAATGCGGAAGATACTGATGTAACTTCAAATGATATTGATTTAAACGATTGTGTTTATGTTAATAATTCTTATACTGGTGATTTAGAGGATGGTAGTATAGAACATCCCTATAAAACAGTTGAAAGTGGAATTGATAATCTTATAAATCAATCTAAAACTAATATCATTATTGCAAATGGTGAATATGAAATAGATGGTCCGATAGTTGTAGAAAATTATACTATGAACATTATTGGAGAAGAGGATGTGACTTTAAACGCTGGTGGAAATAGTAACATCTTCGCATTTATTGATGGATTGTATACCATAACTAATGTACAATTTATAAACGGAGTAGGTGTGGAGTTAGCAGAAGACCTCTCTTATGGTGGAGCGATATATATTAGTATATCTCAGGCTAAGTTTATCGAATCTCTTTTGAATAATACAATTAATTATCCTGGGTTATTATTAACGAATTGTATATTTAGAAATAATAGTGCTACTTATGGTGGAGCAGTTTATGGAAATTACAGTACTATTTTCATGGAAAATGTATTATTTAGAGATAATGATGCTCAATTTGGTGGAGCGATAAAAACTATAGAAACTCATCTATTAGTTGATGATTTAATATGTTTCTCTAATACTGCAGAAGTAGGTGGAGCTATACATATGGATAAAACCTATGTAGAACTTGAAAATACAGTATTTGCTTATAATAATGCTACAGCTGCAGGAGCAATTTATGTAGCAGATAGTGTTGCAGAAATTACAAATGCAACAATTTCTAACAATACTATTAATATGAAGAATATGGGTGGTGGAGCAATATATGTTAAGGATAGTATTGCTGCTATTACTGATTCATTAATTACTTTTAATACTGTTAACGGAGCTATAAGTACTGGAGGAGCAATACAAAATAAGAATATTTACACATTACTTCTTAATAACACCACAATTTATGGTAATAAACTAAATGGTGAGTATGCTTATGGAAGTGGAGTATTTAATTTAGGATTTTTAGAATTGATTGACTCAACAATAAGTGGAAATATTGTAAATTCAACAAATAATGATTCTAATCCAATATTCAATCCTAATGGACAGGTGAATATTAACAATACTGTAATTGAAGATAATGAAGTTATAGGTGAGGTAACAGATGGTCTAATGATTATAGCAATTTTCCAACCATATTTAATTGGAACTATTGACTATGATTATAGTAATTTACCTGAAAAATATGATTTGAGAAATGTTACTTTAAGTAATGGTTCTATTGTTTCTTATGTAACTCCAGTTAGAAATCAAGGAGATATGGGGAGTTGTTGGGCTTTTGCAACAATGTCCACATTAGAATCCAATATACTTGTAAGTGAAGGTATTGCATACGACTTTTCAGAAATGAACCTTATAAATGTTATGAGTACTACAGGTAGTGAAGGTTACGATTATACTAATAACCTAGGAGGAAATTATTATTATTCTTCAGCTTATTTCACACGTTGGAGTGGACCTGTAAATGAAACAGATGATCCATATAATACAAGTTCAAATCATTCTGCAGAAAACTTAACTGTAAATAAACACATTCAAGATATAATATTTTTACCTCTTAGAACTGATTTTACTGATATAAATCAGATGAAAGCAGCTATTTTAAAATATGGTGCTATAGGAGTTATGTATGATGCTACTAATTATGAAATGCAAGCTATGGTTACTAACAAATCTATTACTATTTATGAACCGGTACCATCAAGTATAAATCATGCTGTGGCTATTGTTGGTTGGGATGATAATTATCCTGCAAGTAACTTTAACAGTAGATATGGTCAACCTCCAGCAGATGGAGCATTTATAATTAAAAACAGTTGGGGCAGTAGTGTTGGAGAAGATGGATTCTTCTATGTATCATATTATGATGCAACATTAACAGAAACTTCAAACAGCGGAATAGCATTTAGTAATATTGAAAATACTGATAATTATAAAGATGTGAACCAATATGATCCTTTAGGAAACACATTAGTTTGTATTGGATATAATAATGAAACTGTGTGGTTTAAAAATGTTTTCACTAGTGAAAAGGATGATCCTCTTGCAGCATTCAGTATTATAACTTCAGCACCACAATCTACATATGAAGCATACATAACATTAAATAATGAAACTGTTCGCCAGTTAAATGGAACTATTAATGAACCAGGATTCCATACAATTAAATTAGATAAATATGTAACATTAAGAACAAATGATACTTATGAAATAATTGTTAAATTAACCACACCTGGATTTAATGCACCAGTTCCAATACAAACACCAATTCCTCAAACTTCAAGTAAAGCAACAAATGAAAAAGGACATTCTTATATTAGTCCTAACGGAGAAGAATGGACAGATATTGCAGAAAACATAAATATAATGATATATATGCCTGGAATGACAGAGTATAGTACAATACAAAACTCATCAGTATGTATAAAAGCATTTACTGCATTTACTAATGAAACTGATTTAATCTGTGATGAATACATTGGAGTATACACAAGTCCTGAAAACTTAACTGGAACCTTATTAGACAATCAAGGAAAAGGAATAGTAAACCAAACAGTAGCACTAACAATAACACGTCCAGATACTGGATTAAGTAAAACATACTATGTAACAACTGATGAAAACGGTAAATACAGTCTACCAATTAATTTAGCACCAAATAAATACACAGTAGAAGCAAGTTTTAATGGATACAACTCATTAAAATACAGTGACGCACCATTAACAAACTTAACAGTTAAAAAAGACAATAAAACAAGCACAATACTTACAGCAGACAAATACCAGGAAAAATACCCTGGAGATAAAATATTAAACAAAAATTTCACAGGACAACTAAGTTTAGAAGATAAAACTCCATTAAACAATCAAAAAGTAACAGTAACCTTAACACGTATATCTTCCGGAGCATCAAAATCCTATACAGTAACAACAGATGCGAATGGAAACTATTACTTACCAATAGGACTAGCAATAGGAGAATACACAGTATCCTGTGCATATGATGGAACAGAAATATACAGTAGCAGTCAAGCACAAACAACATTAACCATAACAAAAGACTAAAATTCAATTTTTTAGGGGAAAACACTATTTTTCTCCTAAAAGAAACTATTTTTTTAAAAAGTATAATTTAATAAATTATTATCCATATAATTAATTAATGTATAAAAAGCTGATTTTTTAATATAAATAATAAAATATTATTAAATTAATTATAATTTTGTATAAATTTATAAAAAAAAGTGATTATTAATGGCAATACATCCTATAGAATTTAGATACGGTACTCCTGAGATGAAAAGTATTTGGGAGTCTGAGAATAAATTACAGAAAAAGTTAGATGTTGAATCTGCATTGGCTCAGGCTGAAGCTGAGTTAGGAATTATTAGTAAAGAAGTTGCAGATGAGATTTCATCTAAGGCAAATACTAAGTATGTTACTCTTAAAAGAGTTGATGAGATTGAGGCTGAAACCAAGCATGATATTGCTGCTTTGAGTAAAGGTTTAGCAGAGCAATGTGAAGGTGATGCTGGAGAATATGTTCATTTTGGAGCTACTTCTAATGATATTGTTGATAGTTCTAATGCATTGCTTTTGAAAGAAAGTATTGAAGTTATTGAAGATAAGTTAGAAGAATTAACTAAGATTTTACTTAAACTAACTGAAGAGAAAAGAGGTTTGGTTTGTATTGGTAGAACTCATGGTCAGCATGCTTTACCTACTACTTATGGTATGAAGTTTGGTATTTGGGCTGATGAGTTACATCGCCAATATATGAGATTACTTAATGCAAAAGAGAATGTTTGTGTTGGTATGATGGATGGTGCAGTTGGTACTACTGCTGCATTAGGTGAGGAAGGTTTATTAATTCATAAGAAAACTTCTGAGATTTTAGGATTAAAACCTGCAAGTATAACTAATCAGGTTGTTCAAAGAGATAATCACTTAGAATTTATTATGGTTCTTGCTAATATTGCTACAACACTTGATAAGATTGGTATAGAAATTAGAAGTTTGCAAAGAACTGAATTGATTGAAGTTGGAGAATTCTTTGATCCTGAGAAACAAGTTGGAAGTAGTACTATGCCACATAAAATGAATCCTATTACTGCTGAACGTATTTGTGGTGTGTCACGTATTATTCGTTCTTATGTTGTTGCAGCTATGGAGAATAATCCTTTATGGCATGAACGTGATTTAACTAATTCTTCATGTGAACGTATTATTTTCCCTGAATCTTGTATTTTAACTGATTATATTTTACAATTAACAATTAAAGTTATGAATAATCTCATATTTTATGAAGATAATATTGAAGCTAATTTAAATTTAACCAATGGTTTAATTATGGCTGAACGTTTAATGGCTGAGCTTACTCGTAAAGGTATGGGTAAACTTACAGCTTATGGTGTTGTTCGTAAATGTGCAATAACTGCTAAACGTGAGGATAAATTATTATCTGAATTAATTTTAGCTGATGAGGATGCTAGTAAATTTTTAACTAAAGAAGATGTTGAGGAGATTATGGATCCTCATACTTATCTTGGTTCATCAGATACTATTATTAGTGAGTTATTAGAAAATTCTAAAAGTTGGTTTTAAATTAATATAAAATATTTTGGAGGCGTATATTGATGGCAAACTTTAATATAAAAAGTATTGATATTGCATCAACAACTGTTGTTGGAACTGCAATTAGTGCAGTTATTGCTATTATCTTATCTGTTATCTTTTTTGTGATGACTGGAATAAGTGGTGGATTTGGAGTAGCAAGCCAAATGTTAGTACTTGTTTGTTTTATGATTTTTGGTACAATTATTCTTAGTGTGTACCATATTTTTGCTAAAACTTTCTTGTATAATACTTTAGTTACAAAGTTAGAAAGTATACAGATTAGTTTATTTGAGAATAAGGAAATTAAGAAGATTTCTGTGAAATCTACTAGTATAATGTTAACTGTTATTGATACAATTATGTTTATTGTATATTATCTTGTTGGAATGTTTCTGTTACAAGTTTTATTTAGTGTATTGTATACTATAATTCTTATGCTTACTGGAAACATGATATTAGCATATTTATTATATAATATTATTGCATTAATGACTGATCCATTATATATTATTGTATTTATTGTTCTTTTTGCTGTTGTTAGCATTATTAAGAATTTAATTTATACTTTTTCATATAATCTGATTACTGAGAAAGTTTATGGTGTTTTATTAAAATTAAGTAAAGATGGCGATATGACTGTTATTGATTCTGTAAATCCTATTAATACTGGTTTAGTTTTAGGTATTGTTGGATTGATATTTGGAATCATTACTGGTATTATTGGATTATTTGCAACATTTAATTTTGTTAACTTTATCACTAGTCTTATTGGTGGTTTTGTTGGAACATTTATTTGTGTTGTGATTGTTTGTTACTTGTATAATGTTTTAGCACCTAAACTTGGTAAGATTAAAGTTGAATTAACTGAAGTTTAAATAAATTTAACTTTTTTTCTTTTCTTTTTTTTATGATATTTCTTTTACTTTTTTTCTTGGTTGTAGTGTTTTTGTGTATTTATCTTGTGCATCGTTATCTGTGATTTTATAAAAAAAATTATATTTGTGGATTTTTACTACCCTTAATACTCCTTATAATTATTAAATCTTTACTCTATTAAATCATTACTTAACTTAATAAGTACTTAAATTATTCACTCTTTTTTTAAAAATTTTAGGAGTATTCGATTAAATCATATAGTTTAAACTAAACATATAGATAAAGAAATATAAAAATAAGATAAATAATATTTTTTTATGCTTTTATCGGAGGAACAAACCTCTTAAGCAATAATGACAATGAAATTACTGTTACTGAACTTAAAGCCATTGCAAGAGCCGCATACTCAGGACGGAAAAGTATTCCAAAACCAGGATAAAGCACACCCGCAGCTACAGGAATCAAAATCACATTATAAGCAAAAGCCCAAAACAAATTCTGCTTAATACGAGTCATTACCTTCTGAGAAAATTGTATTGCAGCAACCACATTTTCCAAATCACCCTCCATCACCACAATATCTCCACTTTCCATTGCAACATCTGTTCCATTTCCCATTGCAACACCTACATCTGCCTGTGAAAGTGCTGGTGCATCATTTATACCATCACCTGCAAATAAAACCTTACCTTTAGTTAATTGTTTTTGAACTCTCTTAACTGTTGCTAGTTTATCTTGTGGCAATACATTTGCTTGTACATTATCTATGCCAACTTCCTCTGCTACTTTTTCTGCTGTTTTCTCATTATCCCCTGTTAACATATAGGTTTCTATATTCATATTATGTAAGGCGTCAATTGTTTTTTTAGAGTTGTTTTTTACTTTGTTTACTAATGTAAGTATTCCTTTTATTTGATTATCCATAACTAGGAATATTATTGTTTTGTTTTCGTTTAAGAGTTTTTGATATGTTTCTTTGATATCTTCGGGTATGTTTATGTTTTCATCATTTAGGAAGTTTATATTTCCAACAGTTATTTTCTGACTTTCTATTTCTGCTTTTAATCCTTTTCCAGTTATATTTTCAAAGTTATCCGTATTTATGAGGTTTATATTTAATGTTTTTGCTTTTTCTACTATTGATTTTGCTATTGGGTGTTGTGAATTGTTTTCTACACTTGCTATATATTGTATTAGTTCTGTTTCACTAGTATTGTATGGTATTATATCTTCTACTTCTGGTTTTCCTTCTGTTATGGTTCCTGTTTTATCAAACATTGCGACTTTTACATCATTTGCTGTTTCTAGTGCATCACTATTTTTTATTAGTATTCCATATTCTGCTGATCTTCCAAGTCCTACTGTTACTGCTGTTGGTGTTGCAAGTCCTAGTGAACATGGACATGCTACTACCAGCACTGCTATAAATGTTGTTAGTGCAAATAGTAGTGTTGAGCCTAATATAAAGTACCATATGCAGAATACTATTAATGCTATTGCTATTATTGTTGGTATGAAGTAACTTACTACTGTGTCTGCTAGTTTTTGTACTGGTGGTTTGGTACTTTGTGCTTTTTCCACCATTGTTATTATTTGTGAGAGTACTGTTTCTTTCCCTACTTTATTTGCTTTTATCTTTAATACTCCATCTTGGTTTATAGTTCCTGCAAATACCTCATCATCTATGTATTTTGTTTTTGGTAGTGGTTCTCCTGTTATCATTGATTCATCTATTTCACTAGATCCATCATAGATTAATGCATCTGCAGGTATTTTTTCTCCGGGTTTTACTAGTAATATGTCGTTGACTTTTATATCTTCTATTGATATTTCTTCTTGGGAGATGATTTCTTTTTGGTTGTTTAGTTTTAGGAGTGTTGCTGTTTTTGGTTGTAGTCCCATTAGTTTTTTAATTGAATCTGAAGTTCTGTATTTTGCTTTGGCTTCTAAGTATCTTCCTACAGATAGAAATGATGGTAGCATTATAGATGTTTCATATAGCATGAATGTGTGGTCTAGTACTATGTTGAATGTTCCAAGTACACTTGATATAAATGCTACTGATATTCCCATTGCATACATTACATCCATGTTGAGGTTTTTACGGATTAGTCCTCCGAATCCGTCTTTTATTATTGGGAAGCTTATGTAAATAAATGGTGCTATGGCTATTAGTAGTGATAGTTGTCCCATTGTTAGGTATGGTACTTCTATTGGGAAGTACATTAGATACATTAGTATTGCTGAGAATGTGAAACCAACTATGATTCTGTTTCTTTTGTCTTTTAGGTCTTCTTGGTGTAGTTTTTCTTCATCTATTTCTGTTTGACCATCTATTCCTAATAGTTTGAATCCTAGTGAGTTTATAACTTCTTCCATTTGGTTTAATGTTGTTTTATTTTTATCATATTTTATTTTAACTTTGCCTGTGGTTAAATCTGCATGAACATCAAATATTCCATCTAGTTTTCCTAGGAAGTTTTCAACATTCATTACACATGAGGCACAATGCATTCCTTCTATTCTTAGTGTTATTTCGTCTGTGTGTACTTCAAATCCTAGGGATTTTACTGTGTCATCTATTTTGCTAAATGGTATTTTTTTTGAGTTTACATCTATGTGTAATTTGTTGTTTGTTAAGTCTGCGTCGACTTGTTCTACGCCATCTAGTTTTTCAAATGCTCTGTTTAAGTTTAGTACACATGAGGCACAATGCATTCCTTCTACTGGTATGTCCATATGTTTCTTTTTTGCCATGAGTACCACCTTTTTAATAATATATGATAAAAATAAAAGAACTTTATGATAGTTTAAAAATAGAAGTTAGAAAAAAAAGTAAAAAAAGATAAGTAAATTTAATTTTTTTTAGATACTGCTACTGGAGTCTAGTTCAAATCCTACGTCTTGAACTGCTTCATCAATATCTTCTAGTGTTACTTTACTTGTATCTAATTCTATTTCAACGTTTCCTGAATCTAAGTCTGCTTTTGCACTTTCTATTCCATCAACGTCTTCTAATGAGTTTTGTACTGCTAATACACATGAGTTACAGTGCATTCCATTAACTTTTACTTGTTTTGTTTCACTCATTTTAAATTCTCCAATATTTTGTTTTTTATAATTTTTTATTAAAATTTAATAAATATATATAGTTTTTGGAATACCTAAAAAAATATTTCTAGTTAGATATATTAAGCAAAGAAAAATAAAATATAAAATACCATGAAAATTAGTGAAATAAGCCAAAATATAATAAAATCAAAAAAATACTTACTAATACTAAGTATATTCTTCATATTCTTCACATACTACTTTTTCACATTTCAAAAAGGCCCAAACACTAATTTAACACTAGAAATAGGAATATTAACACTACTATACATTACAAGTGCAATAACAATAATCTACTCACAAACAAACAAAGAAATACATAAAATCGGATTTATAATAATACTCCTATTTGGACTATTCTGCGTATTCCTAAACCCCATAATGCTTGTACCAGATGAAGCAGAACACTACCTTAGATCAGATTTAGCATCAACAGGAGACTTCGAACCACAATTCTACAACGGATACGGATACACAATACAAGGCTCATTTTACCAACTATTTAACAACTTCAACAACACATTCCTAGACAACAGTCTAACAAGCCAGAAAATAAACACTGAAATCAGCCACTACCATTCGTGCTTTGCACATAATCCAATTTATGGATATTTAATACCAGCATTAGGAATACTACTTGCAAAACTATTAGACTTAGGAGTTATCTGGACATTATGGCTAAGCAGACTATTTAACCTAATACTATATGCAGTTATATGTGCATATGCAATAAAAAAAGCACCAACATATAAAATACCAATACTTATTGTAGCATGCCTACCATTAGCAGTATCTGAAGGAGCATCAATAAGTATTGATTGTTTAATCAATGCATTATGCATCCTAAGCATCAGTATTTTCGTTAAAATGTATAAAACTGAAACAAAAATTGAAAATAAAGACTTAATCCTCTTTTTTATTCCTTTACTTTTAGCAAGTATTATTAAAATAACAGATTTAGCATTCTTATTCTTAATTTTTGTTATTCCACATGAAAAGTTCAAAACAAAAAAACAATATCATTTAACAATTTTATCTTTTGTTTTAGTAATTATCTTATCTGTTTTATGGTTAGAATTTTATTCAACACCAAAATATCTTTTATCCTGGCGTAATATTCATTATCAATATAATAATATTGATTCTGGTACTCAGATGAATTATGTGCTTAGTCACCCACAGGATACTTTAGGATTATTTGGAAATTTAATCCTTAAAACTTATATGTTACCTTTAAAATTTGTTCAATTTTATCAGTTTGATTGGATGAGCAGTTCTTTTATATTAGCACCATTATATACTGTGTATTTTGTTGGAATGATGTTTTTATATCCTGACGATTTAAAATTAAAAAAAGTAGATCGTGCTAAAGTATTTCTTATTATATTAATATTATACTTTGGAACTTATTTTGTCCAATATTTATCCTGGACAAATGTTGGTCTAAGTTATTTTAGAGGAGTTAATGCAAGATACTTTGTACCTTGGTTAGCACTACTTCCTATGACTTTTAATATTAGTTGGTTTAAAAAATCCCGTAAAATAGATTTGTTAATGATTAGTATTGCAATAGCTTCTTTAGTTGGATTCTTAATTATGGTTGTAAGTTTATATTATTAGAGTATTTTTATTTGATTATTATCGCAGTCAACTTCAACATTTAATCCTGTTTTTAATTCTTCTGTTGATGATAATGAGTCGACCATTGGAATGTTAGACATTATTGCACCTGTTGCTATTATTGGTTCTGCTTTTAGACAGATTATTGCTTTTGGTGCTGTGTTATTTTTTTTCATTTGGTATATTACATATGATCCAACTGTGGAGCCTTTTCCTCCAGGTATGAATAGTATTTTATCTTTTATTGATTGTCCTTTAAGGTCGTGATTTGGATCTATTACTTCTCCTGTTTCTGGGTTAACTCCTCCTAGGAAGCTTATTGTTTTGTTACTTACTAATAGTTCTCCTGTTGTTTTTCCTTTTGAAATACTTCTACAATTTATCATCATTATTATCTCCTTTTTTTATATTACATCTACTTTCATTACTTCTCTTAGTACTGCTGTTGCATAAGAGCCTTTGTTAATTGAGAATTCTAATAATATTCCATCGTCTTTTGGTGTGACATGTGTGTCCCATACTTGGAATCTCATGCTTCTTCTTAGACCATGACTACCTAATTTTGGCATTTTATAACATTCGAAGTCTTCTTTTGTGAGGTTGTATTTTTCTAATACGTTTTTTTCCATTTCTCCTGTTTCACCTTCTGCAAATGGTACTTTTGTACCGTATAGTGGTGATGTTGGGTTGGCTTCGAATTTGTTCATTAGGTTTTGAAGTTTTTCTGGGTCTTCATCATGTATTATATGTTCTTCATTATCAATCATTATGTCTCCAGGAATATATTTGTTTATTCCCATTTTTACACGGTTGCTTACTGTTTCGTTAAAGAGGAATGATTGGTATGCATGTACGAACATTCTTTGTAGTGGTTTAGGTAGTGTGAATATTGCTTTTTTGTATGATTTGTCATCTAGTTCTTCTTTTTTCTTTTGTTCTTTGATGAGTTCTTTTATCATCATTTTTTCGTAACGCATTCCTTTTGGCATTAGATTTAATGATTTTTCTAGTTCTCCTTCGTCGTATGCTTGGCGTGCTAGTTTGTTTTCGTTGCTTTCTTCTGGTGATGGGTTTCCTATGTATATGTCTACTGCTTTTTTTAGGTTGTTTTGTATTAGTGCTTCTCCTACTAGATGTGTGTTGGTTCTTGGTTTTCCGAATCTTTGCCATCCGAAGTAGTTTGGTACTCCTGTTGTTTCTAGTGTTTTTAGTATTTTTTCTGCTGTTTTTGCTGCATTGTTTATTGTAGTTGTTTTGTTTGTTGTGTTTTCTAGGCCTTTGATGTCTTTTACTAGTATTTTGAATTTGTTTCCTTTTAGTTGTCCCATTCTAAGTTTTTTACGTCCTCTGGTTATTTTTAGGAATTCTGTTTTGTATATGTCTAGTTCTTTTATTTGGTTTAGTTGTTCTTCTGATTCCATGTTGGCTACGCATATCCATTGTCTTGTTACTGCTTTTTTGTCTTTCATTCCTGCGAAGCCTAGTCTTTTTCTGCTTATGTGTAGGTCTCTTGATATGTCTAGCATTACGTCTAGTGTGGTTCTTCCAGTTTTTTCTATCCATATCCATACGTTTGGTCCTTCTCCTTCGGGATTGGTTTCTGGAAGTTCTTCAACATAGAAATCTTCATATCTGTTTCTTATTGTTCCACCTATTCCTTCTTCTGGAGTGATATATGTGTTTGCATTTAGCATTTTTAATAAGAGACCTCGTTTAGTATTTAGAAAAATTGTTTTATATTGGAATAAATTTTATTAGATAAAAATTTTGATATTAAAAAAAAAGTTTTGTGTAATGCCCTAACTGGGATTTGAACCCAGGGAATAGGATCCGCAATCCTACGTGTTATCCAAGCTACACCATTAGGGCAAAATTTTCATATTACAAATATATTTTTAGATTTTTATTATATATAAAAGTTTTATATTATAATAGAAATCTATTTTTTATTGTTTATATATTCAATGACTTTGTCTTTCTTTTTTATTGATTCATCGGCAGCTTTTTGGACTTTTTCTTTCATTTTTTCAAAGTCTTCTGGAGTTGTTTCTCCTTTTAGTTTTTTAATTTTTGTGTATGCTGCTTCTCTGAATAGTGGTTCGAGTTTTTCTTCTGTTCCATCGTTTTTAAGTATTCTTGGGTTTCCTGTTGTGTCTACTTTTCCTATTTCGTATATGTTTACTCCTGAGGATTTTACTGTGTTTATTATTTCTTGGCTTACTTCTGGTGGTGCTACTAGCATTAGTGAGTCTGTTGATACTCCTAGGAAGTCTATGTTTAGTTGTTCTAGCATGTTTAATACGTTTGGGTGTACTGTTTTTCTTAGTTTTTCTTCGTAGAATTCTAGTCCCATTCCTGTTATTGAGGATATTTCGTGTGCGTCTCCTCTTAGTCCTCCGTTTGTTACATCTGTCATTGCGTGTATGTTTTTTATGAGGTCTGCATCGTATAGTGCGTTGAATGCTTTTATGAATCCTATGTCTAGTGTGTCCCATACTACGTCGAAGTATCCGTTGTATAGTGCTGTGGTGGTTATTGTTCCTCCTCCGCATCCTTCTGTCATTAGTATTATGTCATCTTTTGATGCTCCTTTTCTTGCTGTTGGTGGGTATTTTGAGACTCCTACGCTTCCTACTGCTGATACTAGTCTGTCTCCTATTACCATGTCTCCACCTACTCGTAGTGTGCTTCCTGCTACTAGTGGTGTGTCTATTAGTTCTGAGACTGCTACTACTCCTGCTGTGAAGTCAAATAGTTTTCCAACGTCTCCGTCGTCTGCTAGGTGTAGGTCGCTTAGTATTGCTATTGGGTTTGCTCCCATTACGCAAACATCTCTTAGTGTTGCTCTTGTTACGTGGAATCCTCCTAAAAATGGGTATTCGCTTAGTCTTGAGTGTATTCCATCTACTGCGGTTGTTACGTAAATATCTTCATTTGTATTTACTTTTACAACTCCTCCGTCGTCTTGTGCTTCTGAGTTTACTAGGGATTCTATGTTTGCACTTGCTACTATTTCTGCTATTTTACGGTGTGTGAAGAAGTCTCCTGCTCCTCTTGATCCTACTCCCATTTTTCCCATGGATATTTCAGATTTTGGATAGTCTATTATGTCATTTAAAAATTCATCATCTGTATTTTTGACTTTTAATGTGTTTTTAACTTCTTCGATTACTGTTTGTGCCATTACTTGTGAATATTCGTCACTAACGTTTTTATATTCTTTAATTCTCTCTGCTAGAATTGTTTCAAGTGTTTTTTCATCTGTGTTTTCTATTCGTTGTCTTGTGAAACCTTCTATATCCATGTTTAGTACACCAATAAATATTTTACTAGATATTTTATTATTTATATTATTATTTTTAGTTTATAACTTAGTAACTATTACTTGAATTTATTATTTATATTCTTTTAATAATAAGGTTTAAATATCTAAAAAAAGTAATGTATATTTTACATAAATAATTATTTATTAAAATAAAATATTTAATTCAATAAAAAGAAAATTAAATATTGTAAAAAAAGATATACCTTTTTTAATTTTACTATTTTAAAATAAACAAAATTTTTTACGAGGATATTAATAAAAATATGAAGCTTAATAAAAAAATAATCTTCGCACTATTACTATTCTCCATAATCATAACATCAATCTCTGCAATATCCGCAGAAGAATTTGGTGTAACAGTAACTGCAGACAATAGTGAACCTATTACCGCCACAGTTACTGCAGACGTAGGAGAAACTAATACTACCGGAGATTCAAATACAAGTACACAAAATACAACTCCTGCAGAAGGAGTAAATATAGAAATTAGTGATTTCGGATATGTTATCTACGGAACACCACATAACTTAACAATCAAAGTAACAAACGCAACCAATAACGATTCAATAATTGGACGCCACATGGGATTACAACTCACCAGATTAAGTACTGGTGCAACTAAAACCTATGACTCTGTAACTGATTACAATGGTACCGCATACTTAGAAATAAACTTAGCTCCAGGTACCTACGGTGTAAATGCAATATACTTAGATGAACCAAAATACAACAAATACAACACCTTCAACATATACAGAATACCAACATTCTTTATACAAAGTAACTTTGAAGTTAACAGACAAGGTGAAAGATACATTACCCGTTTATACAGCTTATCTAACTATGGACCTGTTGCAAACCAAACAGTTCAATTAACATTTACTAATGGTAAAAACAGTAAAACATATGATCTTGTAACAGATGATAATGGTATTGCACTTTTACCAATAAACTTTGGTGTAGGAACATACAATGTAACAAGTACATATGCAGGAGGAGGAGTTTACTCACCTTCCAGTAACTACACAAATTCCATTACTGTTTACCCAACATCCCATAAAATGCCAACCACAATTACAATAATTGGCTCTGAAAATGGAACCACAACTATAAGCAAAGGGGAAACATTAAGATTCAGATTAACTGAAAATAATGGATTATTAATGCCACAATCCACCATTAAAGTACAACTAGCAAAAGGAAGCAGTAAAAAAACTTACACCTTAAATACTGGTAGTACTGGTGAAGCTTCAATGGCAATAAACTTAGGTGCAGGAACCTATACTGTAACTGCATCATATGCAAGTACTTACTACTTTAACAGTACAACAACTGTAAACACATTAGTAGTAAATGCATAAAAAAAATAATAATAAAAAATTTAAAATAAGTTGGAAGAATTAAACAATCTTCCTTCAAAAATTCTTTTTTTAAAACTTTAAAAAATTAGCAAAATTCTTCTTTTTTTTATAATTTAATTTCAGAAAAATTTTTAAGTATTTTAAGACCTGTTTTTCCACTTTTTTCTGGATGGAATTGTGTTGCAAAACAATTATTCAATGCAACTGCTGCAGGTAAATCTAAACCATAATCTGTAGTGCATGAAAGAATATCTTTATCATCTGCATCAACATAATAAGAGTGAACAAAATAGAAATACTCATTATTCATAGTATTATCCATTATTTTAGATTCTTTAAGCATAGTGATTTTATTCCATCCCATATGTGGTATTTTACGACCTTCAGGTATTTTTTTAACTTTACCTTTAAATACATCTAAACCTTTAACACCTGGAGATTCTTCACTTTCAGAAAATAGTACTTGTAAACCTGAACATATTCCGAGAAATGGTTTATCACTGTTAATATGTTCGGATATTACATTTTGGAATGGTTTAACATTTTCCATTATGCTTCCAAAGACTCCTACACCTGGAAGAACTAGGAAATCTGCATTTGATAATGTTTCAATATCATCTGAAATTTCAACTTCGCATCCTATTTTAAGAAATCCGTTTCGTATGCTTTTTAGATTTCCGCTTTTATAATCAATGATTGTTATCATAAAGAAATTACTCCAATTATTATATTCTTTTTTTTATTCATTTTCCCAGTTTATTGCTGTTCTAATCATCATTCCAAAGTCTGAGTCCACTATATTTTCCACTCCTAATGTTTTTGAGTGTGCATCTAGTTCTGCTATAACATGAGTGTATCCGAGGTTTTTTAATGGTTCAACTAGTCTTGGACCATCGGTTACTGCAATTGATTCAGTGTCTGTGTTTTCAATGTGTACTGCATGTGGAACTCCCATAACAATTATTAAATCGAAATCATTGTCTTTTATGATTTCATCTGCTTTTATTCCTGTTATTGGGTATTCGTCTAGTCCTCCGGTTATGTAGTCTATGTTTACTTCATTGTTTTTTAGTTCTTTTTTTATGTTTATTGCATGTTGTTTTATTCTTGGTAGTCCTATGTTTTCATCTAGGTTTGCTATTATTGTTGGTTTGTTGTTTGGGTTTATTTCTTTGTAGTTGAAGTTTAGGATGTCTGCAAATAGGTATGATGTTTCTTTTTTAACGTTTAGTATGAATGCTACTTTTTTGTTGTCTTTTAGTGCTTTTATTATTTTTTTACCTATTTTTTCTTTGTTGTCTCCGAAGTTTGGTTTTATGTATTTTCCTTTTGCCATTCCTCTTGTTTTTTCTATTTCTGTTGCTGCTTTTAGCATTTTTATTTGTCTTTCTGCTTCTTCTTCTGTGATTATGTTGTTTTCTGTTGCGGCTTTTAGTGTGAGTATTGCTCCTTCGGTGTTGTCTCCTTCACCTGATCCTCCATGTGCTGGTACTGGTATTACTTTTGCATCTAGGTTTAGGTTGTTGATTGGTTCTTTTAAATCTTCTCCTATTATCATACTTGCACATGTTCCAACGATTCCTATTAGTTTTGGGTGGAATGTTTCGTCAACTTCTTTTAGGGTTTCTTCTAGTTTATCTGCTGCTCCTAGTATGAAGTCGTTTTCGTTCATTGCTGTTGTTACAACTCTTACTCCATCCATTTCTAGTAGTCTTCCTGTTCTAAAGCAACAACCGTTTGGACCGTGCATGATTATTACATCTGCATTTAAGTCTCTTAGTGTGTATAGTGCTGCTGCTATTGGGCTTGGGCGAGGGTGTAGCATTATATTCACCTTTATATTGTATTTTTTTTAGTTTTTTGTGGTTATGCTTATTATATCTCCATCGGATAGTTCTGCATCACTTGCTATTCTTAGTTTTTTACGTGCATCGACTGCGAACATGAAGTTGTCTCCGATGTCTGTGTGTACAAGGTATGCTAATTGTTGTGGGTTTGATCCTTTTGGTATTAGTATTCCGTCAGGTAGTACGTTTCCTTTTTGGTCTGTGTATTTGTTTTCGTCTTGTACTGGGTATACTACTATCATGTTTAATAGGTCGAATATTGCTGTGTTTAGTGCTTCTTGTATTCCTGTGCTTCCGTATTTGTCTAGGATGTTTGTTTGTATGTAGTTTAATGCGTTTAATTGTTTTTTGTTTAGTTTTTCTGGTTCTAGTATTTTGAATTCTGAGTCTCCAGGTATGTATTCTATTAGTCCCGCGTCTGCTGCGTTTACTAGTGCTAGTTCTGATTCTGCTGATGTTGGTATTACATTGTCGTATTTTTCTTTTATTCGTTCTATGTTTTCAGCTGCTCCTGGTAGGTCTGCTTTGTTTGCGATTATTAGCATTGGTTTGGATATTTTTAGTATTCTTCGTGTTATGTCTATTAGGTCGTCTTCGCTCCATTTACTGTAGTCTTGTTCGAATCCTCTTAATGCTTCTATTATGTCTTCGAGCATTATTCCTGTTCCTGAAAGTTGGTCATATATTACTTTAGATATGTCTAGGTGTTCTGCTCCTACTTTTCTTATGAGTCTTCCCCAGTTTTTGTTTAGTATTCCGTACATCCACATTACGATTTCGTTTTCTAGGAAGTCTATGTCATCTAATGGATCGTGTGCTCCTAGGTCTACCGGGTTTCCTTCTTCATCAGTTGATCCTGATGCATCTATAACATGTAAGAATACTCTTGCTTGTGTTAAGTCATCGAGGAATTTGTTTCCTAATCCCTTTCCTTCGTGTGCTCCTGGAACTAGTCCTGCTACATCTATTAGTTCTATTGGTATGAATCTTGTTCCATCTATACATATAGATGTGTTAGGGTTGCATGTAAGTCCTAGTTCTTTACATGGGCATTGGCATTTAACATGTGCTATTGCTTTATTTGCATCTATTGTTGTGAATGGGTAGTTTGCCATTTCAACTTTAGATGATGTTGCTGAGTTGAAAAATGAGGATTTACCTACATTTGGTTTTCCAGTGACTGCGATTTGAAGCATAAAAAACGTGACCTTCTTTTATTATTAATTTTTTTTATCCAATGTATCTTAAATCGTCTTCTTGTTGACTTAAGGAGCTGTTTATTACATCTTGTTCTAGTTGTTGTGCTTGGGATAGTAGTTTACGGGTTTCTTCTGCTCTTTCTTCTAATTTATCTACATTTACTTCGAAGTTTAGCATTTTTGTTAATTTTTCTAGTAGTGCTTCTGCTGCTTCTGCATCGATGAAGTATCCTGGTGTTTCTCCCATTAAGCATGAGCCGTACATGTTTCTTAGTTTTCCTAGTCCGAGTAATAGTCCTGATGCTCCGACTATTCCTCCGTCAGCAGATCTTATTTCAACACCTAGTTCTTTTAGAAGTTCTATGTTTTCTAAGTCTGTTGCTGCTCCGAATACTTTGTGTTCTTCTATTGGTTTTCCTGTAGCTAATCCTCCAAGAGTTAGTATTTGTTTAACACCGTATCCTTCTACCATGTCTAGAATCATTCCACATAATTCGTATTGGCCTTCTGGTGATAGTCCTTGTGTGTTACCTACTAGGAGTATTATGTCTCTTTCGTTTTCCCCTAGGGATTTTATATAGTATAGTTCGTTTACCATACAGTTGATGATTCCGTCATCCCCAATTAGTATTTGTGGTGGGAAGTAAGGGGAGTATATTTCTGCAAATTTTGTTGCTCCTAGTTCATCTATTATATGGTCAGCTGCTAGTTTTCCTACATGACCTATTCCTGGAAGTGCTTCTATTAATATAGGGTTGTTAAATTCTACTTCTTCTAATATATTTACTTGTGTATTTTTCATTAAATGATTCCCCATCTATTTTTTTAGTTATGTAATTAATGATTGTGATTTTATTAGTTTTTAGGTTTGTATATGCCCATTTCTTCTTTAAGTTTTCTGCGGTATTTTCCGTATTTATCTTCAACAGTGAATTTTGGAGGGTATATTACATTTAGTTCTCCTCCACATTTAGGGCATTTGTCTTGAAGTGTGTATATTTCACATTTTTTGCATTTATTCATTTTCATATTCATAGAATAATCATGACCTTTTATTTTGATGTGAAAAAAATAATAATTTATAAATTTTAATTTTTTTTATTTAAAAATAGTTTTTTTTGAATTTAAGAGAATTTATGATGAATTTGATAAAAAAAAGAAAAGTAGTGAAATATTTTAATATTTTTTTCTTTCTTTTTAATCTAATTCTCTTAGGAATTCTCCTTTACCGTTTGAGTCTTCAATTATTTTTATACATTTTTCTGCTGCTTGTTTTAATGCTTTTTCAGCGAGAATGTAATCTGTTGATTTGACTGTTATACGGTATCTTGGTGCTCCTACACATTGAACTGTGATGTCTTCAGATTCTGCAGCTTGTAGTGCTTCTCTGACTATGTCTACACCGTTAGGTTCGTATGTTTCAATGTCAACGTAACCTGTTATGTGAACTTCAGGAGGAGTAATATTATTTTTAGCTATTTCTGTTATTGCTTTAGCCCAATCTTCAGGTATTCCTTCTTCGATTAGTTGGTTTTCATCTTCATCTGCAGCTGTTTCAAATGCTCCGTAGATGTCTCCGTAGATGTCCATTATGTTGTATCCAACTTCTTCATATGCAGTGTCTAAGTCTTTATCTAATGTTTTTGCTGATAATTCTAAGAATTTTTCTGCTTTTTGTTCTATTTTCCATTGTTGGATTTTTTTGGTTCTTTGATCTTCTCTTATTCTTTTTAAGGAAGCATCAACATGACCTTTTTTAGGGTTAACTCTTAGGACTCTTGCAACTATTTTTTGGTTTTCTCTAACATGGTCACGTATGTTTTTAACCCAACCAGATGAGACTTCAGATATGTGGATGAAAGCTTCTTTTCCAGAGTATTCTTCTAGTTTAGCGAATGCTCCATAGTTAAGAACTTTGTAAACTGTTCCTACAATTAATTCTCCTTCTTCTGGCCATTCTTGATTTTTTCTTACCATAAGATTATATATCCCCTGATTTTTTTCGTATTATAATTGATTTTTTTCTATTAAATATTTGATTTTATATAAAAAAAATAGTTTCTTTTGTGTTTTTTTGTGGAAAAATGTTTTTTATAATAGAAAAAAATAGTTTTTTTTAATTTTTTTTGTAAATTAAATTGTTTTTTTTAGAAATATAAAATTTAAAAGTTAAAAAAAAATTTAAGATAAAAAAATGTTAAATTTTTTTTAGTTTAAAACTTCTTCTATGTGTGCAGTGATTTTTGCTTTGGATCCACGGGATTTTACGATTGTTTTTCCGCAGATTATGCATTTTACATCAGATGCTGCACGGTCGAATATGATTTGTTCGTTATCACAGTCTAAACATTTAACTCTTAAAAAGTTTCCTCTACCTTTGCTAGCCATTTTTTATCACCTTATTGAACAAATTCTGGTTTTCCGGTTCTGAAAGAGTTACCGATGTGGGATTTTCCACATTCTTTACATTTGTATCTTAAGTCTAGTTTTTTAACAGGTTTACTTCCACCTGGTAATGGTCTTGGGTATCCTCTGTACCCTGCAGTAACACGTCTGAACTGTCTTTGACCCCATTTTAATTCGCTAGCTTTTCTTTTTTTAGCTGTGTGAACTTCGTGGATTGTATGTCTTTTACATTTTGGACAGTATCGTCTTTTTTCTTTTGGTATTTTCATAACAAAATCACCGTTTTTTTTTAATTAATCCTTTTATTTTTTTTACTATGAAAAGGAATCTGTTAAATCTCCCTATAGCAAATAATTTTATGAGTATAATATCTATTTTTTGTGTTTTTTTAACTAAATTTGTATTATTTTTTTGTATTTAATTTATTAAATGCTGTTTATTTTTTTATTTTAACAGTCTAAAAAATTAGTTTTGTTTTATTCCACTAGTTTATTTTTTTAGAATATTTTTTTGTGGAATATTTATTTTTTTTAGTTAAAAATTTTATTAATAAATATATACATTATTTAATTATGTTTTTAATTCATATTTAAATTATATGGTTAATTTTTTTATACCTTATGTAAACTGTTTTGATGAGATTTTTTACTATTTTTTTCTTTGATTATGTTTTTTTTAGTTTTCAGAATCTTCCATTAAATCATCAATAGAATCCATAGCATCATCAAATGAAATTGAAGAATCGTTTTTATCTTTAGAAACTTTTTTATCTGCTTTTTTATTTTCAGGTTTTGGTTCGTTATTTTTTAGATTGTGTAAACCGTTAATATTTTTAATTCTTGAAGAAGCAGATTTGATATTTTTTCCTATATTACTTCTGTAGTTTTTATATTTTGAGTTTATATTAATTTTAGAATCAGATTTTGAGTCTTCAACTTTTTCTGTTGAAGTTTTAGGTTTAATAGGTTCAGAAGTAATTTCAGTATCTTCAACTTTTTCTGTTGAAGTTTCGTTTTTAGCAGTTTCAGAAGTGTTTTCTGTTTGCTTAGTATTTTTAGAAGTAGAATCAGTTTTATTTTCAGTATTATTATCTAGGGAATCTAAATCTTTAATACTGCTAATTGCATTATTGAAAGGTGTTTCAAGTGAAAAACGTGTGAACAGCGTTCCCGCGATAATTAAAACTCCTATTAATACTAATATAGCTGCTGAAGCTGCAGTTTCACCGGATAAAACATTGTCTACGATTTTTTCTGAATCGGATGCGGATACTATTAATCCTGCAATTATGAATAAAATACCTAATGCTATAAGTGCGAAGCTTAGGACTTTATGTTTTTTAGATGAATTATCAAAGATATTTGTGAATTTATTTACAAATGGTACTTCTATTTTTAAATCTGAGTCTTCAGATTTTGGAGTTTTACCATTTGTATCTTTAGATTTATCTGTAATATTTTAGTCTCCAGTTTATAAAATTTATAAAGAATTTATATTTTTTTATAGAATTTAAATAAAATATTTTTTAGTCGTATGCTCTCCATGTGTGTTTACATTTAACGCATTTGAAGAATCTTGTTGGTGCTTCATCTGCACTTCTTGTTTGTTGCATCCACCATTCTGCTTTATCATGACCACATTCAGGACATGTTTCTTTTGTTGTTGGTAGTGTGCTAACATCTCCATCAGTTAATATAACTGTGTCTTTTGCGTTTACTTTTTCAGATACTGAATAAGAGTCTTCTTTTTCAGCTGATTCTTTTATATGTCCACAACTTGAACATTTAAGACCTTCTGCACTTGGAAGTAACATACCTCCACATTCTTCACAAAACTCCATAAATTATAATATCCTCCAAATTTTTAATAAATAAATTTATTATCTTATTTTTCTTATATTTATAAATAATCTATACACTATATAAAAGTTTTAGTATAAAACTACTATTTTTTATTAAATTTTTTACAAAAAAAGGTTTTATGATAAATAATTTTTTATATCCATCAAAATTTCCAAATGATCAAAAGCTAAATCAATATTATTTAAATCCTCCCATGAGAAAATATTAATTTCCTTTGCATCATCATCAGCTTTTCTATCATCCATATTTCCTTTAGCTAAGAATACTAATGTTATTGTATGTCCTCGTGGATCTCTGGAAGGTTTAGAGTAAACCTTGAACTGATTTAAATCATAAATATCTATAGTTGTTTCTTCTTTAGCTTCTCTAATAGCTGCATCTTCTAAGGATTCACCGTAATCAACGAAACCTCCAGGTAATGCCCATGAATCTTTAAAAGGATTATTTTTTCTTTTAATTAGAATAAATTCTTGATTTTCATTATAAATGAAAATATCTGCTGTTATTGATGGTTTTTTATAATTAGACATAAAAATTAATTAGTGTAATAAAAAAATGGGGAAAAATGAATTATATGAGTTCAATTTTTGATCTGAATTCTTCATTATCTTCTTTTAATTTTTTAACAGCTTTGTCTATAGCATTTTTTGGTCTTTTACCTCTTTTTGTTTTAATGGTCATGTGAGGTTCGCCAATGATTGGGTGGTCTATACCATAAACTGCATATTCAACATCTTCATCTTCCATGAGATATTTTCTTAATACATTACATATTGTGTGGTCTTCACCGTGAATAATTATTTCGAGTTCTAATGTTTTATCTTCAACAATTTCTATTTCCATATGAATAACCTTTTTATTTTTTTATTTTTAGTTTTATTATTTTTTTTAGTAATCTAGATAATCAGAAGCTACTTTTCTTATTTCTTTTCTGTCACAGTTTTTACAGTATAATTTATTTCCTTCTGTTTGTTTTAAGTAATTTCTGCATTTTGTACACATTGCCTTAACAATACCTAAATCTGAGTCTATTATACTTAAATCTACATTATTTCCTGTGACTTTAATTACTTTAGCAACCATTATATCCCCAATTCTCATAGCATCAGAAAGTCTGTCTAGGTATCCTTTTTTTACTTGGGAGACATGTATCGCTGCTTTGTAAGGTAATGCGAAACTACGATTACAATCTTTTTTTGATTGAATATCGATTAATGCTCTTTGTCCTCTAATATCTAAAACTTGACCGTAGACTAAATCATTAATTTCAAGTAACACCGGCCCTGTAGATTTAGATACTACAGAAATTTCTTTATTTTCATGATTAATAATAACATTTCCAGGAGTTGCAGATTTAATGAATCCATTATCATCAAATACCCCTACACCAGGTAGGAATTGCTCACTAACTGCTAGGAAATCACCAGGAAATACTAAATCTCCAGATTTAAATTTCATAATCCACCTCTAAAAAAGAAAAAAAACATGGAGTTTCACTTTTTTGTAAAAAATTTTACTACAAATTATTATATTTCAACTATCTTTATATTTAATATTAATTATTTATTAATTATATTATTTTTTTAATAATTATATCTATCTTGGAATAATATTTCATCTAATTGATAATTTTCCCATTCTCGTTTATGTAAAACAATTTCCAACTCTTTTGGAGTTATTAATGGTTTATCATACATTTGAGCATCATCTATAGCTATTCTTGGACATGCTGTAACAACAAATGCGTCTAAATCCATGTAAGGTAGAAGAACATCAGGGTTAACATTATCTAATATAATTATATAACTTTCAAAACCTTCTTCTTTAAGCATTTTTTTAATTTTTTTAGCATGGAATAGTCTGCATTGTCCTTCTTTAGATGATACTATAATTCCCCATTTTTTAGCTTCTTGGGATTTAACAATCCTTGCGAATCTTATTCTTAATATTTTATCTGCATATTCTTCAATGTTTCTTATGTTTCCAGAATATGGATCTATAGCTAGTACTGGGGATTTTGTGAATAAGTATACTCCTACTGGGTGGAAGTTACCGCTTCCTACAAATAAGTATACTTCTGCATCTAATTTTTTTATTGATGAGAAGTTGCAACCTAAAACTTGTCCTTTTTGTGTGCTTTTAGATGAGCCTATTACTACTTCTTTTCCTTTATCTTCTAAAAAGTCGTACATTTCATCTAATAGGTGTAGGTGTTGTGTGGTTGTTACTAGACCTACTTTTGAGTATTCTTCTATTAGAGGTAATGCTTTTTCTAAGTATGTTTTAACATCAACATCTGAGTATGCTTCAATAAATAGAGTTGGTATTTTATATTTTAGAGGTAGTGGTGTGTGTCCGTAGTGTATGATTAAGTCTACTAGGTCTAACATTTTTTTATCAGACACGTCACATGCTCCGAAACATGGGTCTCCAGATATTAATACTGTGGTATCTGTTTTAGATTCTATTTCTTTTGCAACTTGCACTGCCTGTGTTTTTAAACCTTCTGGAAATTGTAAGCCTACTGTTTCTGCTTTGAGTTTTTTTATTTTTTTTATTGCTTTATTTATTTCTAAATTATAAATTGACATTTAATCTAAGGGAAAAATTATTTATCTATTTTTTTTAGTAGTTTAATGATTCTATAACTACTTTTCCATCTATTACATCCATTTTAACAAGTGTTGTGATTTTTAAGTCTAAATCTTTTTCAACAATGTCTTTTCCTTGTCCTTTTTCAATAACTGCCACTACATCTTGTATATTAACATTTATTCCTCTTAATGATTCTATAAGTGCTTTAAGTGTTCCTCCAGTACTTATAACATCATCAACTAATAGTATATTATCTTCTTCGTTTAGGTTATTTATGTATAGGTTAGATGAACCGTAACCAGTTTTTTGGTTAACTTTTTTCTCACCTTCCAAACCATATTCTCTTTTTCTAATTACTAAAAATGGTATTCCTGTATGGATAGATAGTGCTGTTGCTATATGTATTCCCATAGATTCTACTGCAACAATTTTATCTATTTTACTTAAATCGAGATTATCTGCTATACATTCAGATATTTCTATTAGTAATTTTGGTTCTACAAGAGGTATTCCATCACTAATTGGATGTACAAAATAGTTATAATCTCCTTTTTTAACAATAGGAGCTTCTTCTAATGATTTTTTTAATTCTTCTAGCATTATAAACACAACTATGAAATAAAAATTTTTTTAGTTAGATATTTAAATATAATAAATATACTATAATAAAATATTATAATTAATTTATTTTAAATAATTTTATTTTTATTATCAAAAAAAATTTAATTTTTTCTTTTACACTTATTTAATTTTATTATTAAAAAAAAGGATTTGATTACTTATGTTAGGTAATTTAGGTGAGAATTTAACAAACACAATGAAAAAACTAGTTGGAATGAGTGTTATTGATAAAAAAACAATAAAAGAAGTTGTTAGAGAAATACAAAGAGCACTCATACAATCAGATGTAAACATAAAACTAGTTCAAAGTTTATCTAAACAAATAGAAGAAAGAGCATTAACTGAAGAACCACCAAAAGGAATAACACCAAGAGAACACGTAATAACCATAATCTATGAAGAAATGGTTAAATTACTTGGATCAGAACCAAGTGAACTAAAAATAGAAGAAAAACCATTCAAAATACTATTTTTAGGACTACAAGGAAGCGGTAAAACCACCACCATAGGAAAACTATGCAAATACTTACAGAAAAAAGGATTCAGCCCAGCAATAGTATGTACAGACACATGGAGACCAGCAGCATACGAACAACTAAAACAACTAACCGAAGAAATGCAAATATCCCTATACGGAGACCCAAACAACAAAGACGCACTAGACTTAGCAGAAAAAGGACTTAAAAAATTCAAAAACCAAAAAATAATAATATTCGATACAGCAGGAAGACACAAAGAAGAACAAGACCTCCTAGACGAAATGAACCAACTAAACAAAGTAATCAACCCAAGCGAATCCATACTAGTAATAGACGGAACCATAGGACAACAAGCAGGAGCACAAGCAAAAGCATTCTCAGAAGCAACAGACATCGGATCAATCATAATCTCAAAACTAGACGGAACCGCAAAAGGAGGAGGTGCACTATCAGCAGTAGCAGAAGTAGGAGCACCAATCAAATTCATAGGAACTGGAGAAAGAATCGAAGACTTCGAACAATTCAACCCAGAAAGATTCATATCCAGACTACTAGGAATGGGAGATATTAAAACCCTTATAGAAAAAGCAGAAGAAGTTGTAGACGAAGACATAGCAACAAAAACCATGAACAACATGCTTAGTGGAAAATTCACACTAAAAGACATGCAAAACCAATTCGAAATGATGAACAAAATGGGACCAATGCAACAAGTAATGAACATGATTCCAGGAATGGGAAACAAAATCCCAAAAGAAGCATCAAAAATGACCGAAGACAAAATCAACAGCTACAAAATCATGATGTCCTCAATGACAGAAAAAGAAATGCTAGAACCAAAAATAATAAAACGCTCCAGAATCGAAAGAATAGCAAGAGGATCAGGAGTATCAGAAAGCGAAGTGAAAGAACTCCTAAAATACTACAACAACACCAAAAAAGCAATGAAAGGAATAAGCAAACGAGGAATGGGTGGAGGAGTAATGAACAGAATCATGGGACAATTCATGAAATAAAAAAAACACACACTCCACCAGCATATATTTTTTTTGATTAAAAATGGATACCATAAACACAAGAATTGAAAAACTCCTAGAAAACAACCCAAATATTTGTAATAACTGTCTAGGACGAAAAGTATCAGATATTGTTGAAGGACAAGACAATCCCACAAGAGGACAAATCATTAGAAACCAATTAAATTTAAAAGAAGCAGAGGATTGTTTTATCTGTAATAACACTTTCAAATACTTAGATGCTGATAAAATATTAAAAAAGGTTAATAAGAAAATTGAAAGATTAAATCTTGAATTTAACACTTTTATTGTAGGAACCAAACTTGATAAAAAAATATTAGACCTTGATAAGCAGATAAATGAAGATTTAGATTTAAATGTTGAATTAATAAAAAAAGAATTAAACAGAATCATTGGTAAGACAATAGAAGAGAATTTAAACAAAGAAGTTGAATTTAACAATCCTGATGTTGTGATAATGGTAGATTTACGTAAAATTCCAGATGAAACCATTGTTAAAATACAAATTAATCCATTATATATTGAAGGAAGATATAATAAGTTTTCACGAGGTATTCCACAAACTAAATGGCCATGTACCAAATGTAAAGGAAGAGGCTGTGATAAGTGTAACGGAACAGGTAAACAATACTCGGAATCTGTTGAAGAATTAATTTCAGAACATGTTCTTATTGAAACAGAAGGATATGATGCTAAATTCCATGGTGCCGGTCGTGAAGATATAGATGTTAGAATGTTAGGTACAGGTAGACCATTTGTACTTGAAATAAAAGAGCCTAAAAAGAGAAATATTGATTTAAAACTTATTGAAGATAAAATTAATAAAATAAATGAAGGTAAAACCAAATACACTAATCTAAAATTCACAAAAAGAAACCGAAAGGCAGAGATTAAACAATCATCCCCTGATACTTATAAGGTTTATAAGGCACAAGTAGAGTGTGAAAAACCTATAAATAAGGAAAAATTAGAAGAATTGAAACAATTACATATTATTGAACAAAGAACACCTACACGTGTAGCTCATAGACGAGCTGATAAAATAAGAAAGAAAGAAGTTAAAGAATTAGAATTAGAATATGTTGATTCTTATAATTTTAACATGATTATTAAAACAGAAGGAGGTCTTTATATTAAAGAACTTATTTCTGGTGATGATAATCGAAGTAAACCAAGTGTAAGTGATATTTTAGAAAATAAATCTATTTGTAAATATTTAGATGTTATTGAAGTTGGTATAAAATGAATAAAAATATTGAATTATTTTATATATTATAATAAACATAACCTTTATTAATATCTTCAATAATATAGTTTAATATTATATAATATTTGATTATCTAATTTTTTATTAAAAATAAACATAATTATAATTATTTTTTAAACAAATTTAAATTACTTATACAGAGAGGTATCATAAAAATGGTAACAAGATCAAGAGGATTTAAAAGTAGAAGTAGAAAAAAACTAACTAAAACTCAAAGACCAGGACGTACAAATCCTATTACAAAAAGAATACAAAAATTCGAAGAAGGAGACTTAGTACACATTATCATAGACCCAAGTATCCACAAAGGTCAACCACACTCCAGATTCCACGGAAAAACCGCAAGAGTAAGTGGACAAAAAGGAGCAGCATACATACTATCCTTAAAAGATGGTAACAAAACTAAAGAGTTAATAGTTAGACCAGATCACTTAAAAATGCAAGAATGAGGATAACATGATAGGGAAAAAAACCCTGGAAACAAAACCAGTACCTGCTGCAGAAGTTAAAGAAATTCTAGACGAATTTTCAGAAACAAATGATTTAAGTTATGAGCAAAATTTAACTTTAGCACATGTTACTAATTTCAAAAAACTTTCTTTAGAAGACACAGAAAAATTAATCGAAGAATTAACAGACATTGTTAAAGAAAAACACGCTATTATCATAGCTGACTTAATGCCAAAAGATTTAGAGGATTTAAGATTAATCTTCGCTAAAGAACAATTCCCAATAGCTAAAGAAGAAATGGAAAAAATCCTAACAATATTAGAAAAATACGAAATAGGATTAGAATAAAAATTCTAATTTTTTTTATCTAATTAATCCATTTTTTATACATCAAGCGAATAAACCTTTGAGAAGATTATAAAAAACTAAAAATCCTAAAAAAAATCAGTTAAAACTATATTATACTAAGAATTACAAACATAAATATTAATTAAAACAAAAGGTGATTTGAATGGATCAGGACAATCCTAAAAAAGAAAATGATGCAATCATACTAGATTATTTGAGTTTAGGATATGTTAAACCAAATATGAAATCTTTCAAAGGTAAAGCAATTGCACAAGCAATAGGTACTGAAAAATTCAGTCTATTAGAATTAACACCAAAAAAAGATGCTAATCTCGAAATACTTGAAAAAGTATACATAGGTGCAGGTAAAAGAGATAAAATCGCAAGCGTAAAACGTAAAATAAGATACGAAGATTTAACTGCAACTAGTAGAATCGAAATCGAATATGCTATACAAGACATAATTACCGAAAATGAAGAAAAATATGTTAACTTTTTCAATGAATCTGGAGGTATAAGTACCAGATTACATAAACTAGAACTTATCCCAGGTATCGGTAAAAAGCATCGTGAAGCAATTGTTAAAGCTCGTGAAGAAAAACCATTTGAAAGCTTTGAAGATATTAAAGAAAGAGTTCCAGTTATCAATGATCCTGTTGGAATGCTAGTAAAAAGAGTTATACTTGAATTAGATAATAGTATAACTAAAAGAGGTAAAAATAAATATAACTTATTTACTCAAGTTACTAGAAGATAAAAAAAGAACAAATTTTTTTCTTTTTTTATAAAACTTTTTTTAAACTATTTTTTTAATTTAATAAAAATTTTATTTTTATACTATTTTTTTATGTGATTACCTTGGAAAATAATCATAAATCTCTTGCTAAAATAACAAAGAAAATTCTTAACAAACACAATATTAAATTAAATAGAAGTTTAGGTCAGAATTATTTAATTGATGATTATAAACTTAAAAATATTATTGAATTTTCAAATTTAAATGATAATGATACTGTTTTAGAAATTGGTTCTGGTATTGGAACATTAACTCTAGAATTAGCTCGTAAAGCTAAAAAAGTAATTAGTATAGAAAAGGATCCTACTATTTTTAATATTTTAAGTCAGCGTCTTGAAGATGAGAATATTGGTAATGTTGATTTGATTAATGGTGATGCATTAGATTTGGAGTTTCCAAAGTTTAATAAGATTGTTTCAAATTTACCTTATCAGATTTCTTCTCCTATTACTTTTAAATTTTTAGATTATAGTTTTGATTTAGCTGTTTTAATGTATCAAAAGGAGTTTAGTAATCATATGTTAGCTGAGCCTGGTAGTAAGGATTATTCTAGACTTTCTGCTATGTTGTATTATAAGGCTAGTGTTGAATTGCTTGATAATGTGTCTGCTGAGTCTTTTATTCCTAAGCCTAAGGTGGATTCTGTTGTTGTTGGTCTTAAGCCTAAGGTTAATACTTTAAGTGATGAGGATTTTGAGGTTTATGGACTTGTTTGTAGGGCATTATTCCAACATAAGAATAAGCGGTCTCGTAATGCTTTAATTGATTCTAGACATGTTTTAGGTTATAAGGATAAGAAAGTTTTAAGAGATGAGTTAAATAATATTGATTGTGATTTGTTTGATATGCGTCCTGTTAATATGAGTCCTGAGGATATTTTGGAGTTATCTAAGAGTATTAGGAGTATTTTATGAAGGTTGGGGATTTTGATATTGAGACTAGTGATTTGGTTTATATTCCATCTGATGATACTTTTCTTTTAGCTGAGAATTTAGATATAAGTTCTGGTGATAGTGTTTTGGAGATTGGTACTGGTAGTGGTTTGGTTGCTTTGTATGCTTCACGTTTGAGTTCTAATATTACTGTTAGTGATATTAATTATAATGCTTTGGAGTTGGCTGAGGAGAATTTTAAGCGTAATGGTGTAGATGGTGTTGAGCTTGTTTTTGGTAATTTGTTTGAACCATTTACTGATAGAAAATTTGATGTTATTTTGTTTAATACTCCATATCTACCAACTGATGTTGATGATGTTTTAGAGGATGATTTAAATTATGCATTTGATGGTGGAGCAGATGGAAGGAAAGTTATTGATAAGTTTTTAGATGAAGTGAAAAATCATTTAAATGATGGTGGTAAAGTTCAGATGATTCAGTCCTCACTTTCAGATAATGAAAAAACCTTAAAAAAATTAGATGAAAACGGATTTATTAGTGAAATAAGTAAAAGTGAAAAATTCTTTTTTGAAGAAATAGTACTAATAAACGCTTACTTAATATAAAAAACTTATAAAAAGTTCTATTACACCAATATTTAGTGTAAATATGTTTTATTTAAAAATATGATGAAAAAATGAGAAAAAATAATTTATAAAACTATGTTATATTTCTACTTTAATTAAGTCATAATTTAAGTAAGGTATTTTATTATTTTTATTCCCATTTTTTAATTGAATATAACCCATATCTTTTAATTTATGAATTCTAGGTTGAATATTACTAACATCTTTATCTAATAATAATGCTAATTCTCGTATACTTTTAGGTTTTTCATATTTTATTACATTTAAAATACTTAAATCTAATTGAGATAATTTTATTTCATTACTTACTAAACTTTCACTATATTCAATTGTATCTGTAGGATTATCTTTATAATAATTCCAATTTTCTAAATCCACATAAAATTTCATATTATTAGTTCTTTCGAACAGTTTTTCTAATTCTTCAATAGAGTTGTATTGCTCTTCCATTTTCTTTATAAAGTCAAATCCGCTTTCTTTTTTAACTAATGTGATAATCATAACTCGCCATTCAACTCCTTTTTTAATTTTTCAATATTAACAATTTTATTTAATTCTATATGTAATAAAACGATACTCAATACTTTTTTAGAATCTTGTTCTTTTATATTTTCTCTTATGAAATGTTTTTCTGGATTAGGGTGTATATGTGCACTTTCAATATGATAATTATCAATTAAAATATTATCAGGCATTATAACTATTGACCAACCCATTGGTGTTTTCGCATGATAAATAATTTTATCATTAATTTCAACAGAACTTTGAGTTTTTCTTTTCATGTTTAATCAAATTTATTTTTATTATATAATATTTATATTAATTATATAAATATGTTGTTAAAATAACAACACTAATATAAAATAAAATTTATTTTCACCATGTAATTTTTTTTAGAAATAGAAACATAAACATAATAAACATAAAACCATGCACTTCCTAAAAAAAAACCTTAAAAAAATTAGATGAAAACGGATTTATTAGTGAAATAAGTAAAAGTGAAAAATTCTTTTTTGAAGAAATAGTACTAATAAATGCTTACTTAATATAAAAAAAGAGAATAATATAGATTCTAATAGATTACTCCATTAGAAACTAATTCTGCAGGACCTTGCATAAATACACCAATTTTACCATCTTCTTCATAGATAGTAAATTCTAAATCTCCACCAGGCAAATGTAAAAGTATATCCTTATCAAAGTGTCCTAATTTATAACCTGCAATAGCAGTTGATGTTGCTCCAGTTCCACAAGCAAGAGTTACACCAGCACCACGTTCCCATGTTATCATTTTACCTTCGTTTTTTGATTTTACTTCAACAAAGTGCACATTTATTTTTTCAGGAAATGCTTCATGGCATTCTATAGCAGGACCTAAACGGTTAATATCCACATTATCAACATTATCAACAAAAATTATTGCATGTGGATTTCCAACATTAACAGCAGTTAAAGTTATTGTTTCACCATCTACAATGATTTCTTCATTAACTGCTTCTTTAGAGTCAGATTTCATTGGGATTTTTTCTGGTTCAAATGATGCTAATCCCATATTAACTTTAAATGATACTGGTTCACCGTTTTCTAAGTTAATATCTAATGTTAATATATCACACATTGTTTCAACAGATAATGAGGTTTTATCTGTTATTTTGTTTCTGTATACGAAGTCTCCGAAGCATCTTATACCGTTTCCACACATTTCAGCTTCAGATCCATCTGGGTTGAACATACGATATCTTAAATCTGCTTTATCTGAGTTACTTACAAATAAAACACCATCTGATCCTACACCAAAGTGTCTGTCACTTAAAAATTGACATGCTTCAGGTTTATCTGCTTCTGGTATAAGTTCTTCTTTTGTTTCATCTATAATTACAAAGTCATTACCTATACCATGCATTTTAGAGAATTTTAATCCTTTTAAATTCATGTTTTACTTTTACTCTCCCTAAAAAATTTTATTTACAATTTTTTTTTAGTTTTTTAGATATTCTGGTACAATTTGTTTATTGAATAAGTCGTCAAATGTTTGTCCTTCACGTACTAGCATTGCTTCTCCATCTTTAACTAGAACTTCTGGAGGTAATGGTCTGGAGTTGTAGTTTGATGCCATGGTAAATCCGTATGCTCCTGCATTTAATATTCCTAGGATATCTCCCTCTTCAATACTTGGAAGTGGTCTGTCTCTTGCGAATAAATCTCCAGATTCACATACGTTTCCAGCAACATCTACTTCTTCGGTTGCTTCAGCATCCATTCTATTTGCAACAACAATATGATGGTATGATCCATACATTGCAGGTCTAAGTAAAGTGTTAAATCCTGCATCTGTTCCTATGAATTTACGGTAACTTTGTTTAACACTGTTTACACTTACAAGTAGTGTTGAAGCATCTCCTACAATATATCTTCCTGGTTCAAGATATAATGATGGTTCTTTCATATTATATTTAGCTAATTTTTCTTTAAATAAAGTAATATTTTCTTTTGCAAACTTATCTAAATCAACAATATTTTCTTCAGGAGTGTAAGGTATTCCAACACCGCCACCAAAGTCAATAAATTCAAATTCAAGACCAGTTTCTTCATGAACATTACCTGCAATATCCATTGTAGATTCAATTGCAACTTTAAATGGTTCAGGATCTAAAATTCCAGATCCAATATGAGAATGCATACCTACAGGAATAAAACCTAACTCTTCAGCACGAGTATATGCTTCAACAGCTTCAGTTTCCATAATTCCAAATTTAGCCATAACTCCACCAGTAATACAATGCTCATGATGTCCAGCTTCAACCATAGGATTAACTCTAAATGATAATTTAACACCTTCAGGATCAATAGATTTAGCTAAACGTTCTAATGCAGACATAGAATCAATATTTAAAATAACATCTTCATCTGCAACAAATTTCATCTCATCATTTTTAATATTATTACCAGTAAATAAGATTCTATCAGCATCAAAACCTAATTTCTTACAAGTATAAACCTCACCAGGAGAAACTGTATCTACAGAACAACCTTCATCTCTTAAAATAGACATTACAGCAAGATTTGTATTAGCTTTACATGCATAAAATACTCTGAAATCTTTATAATATTTTGAAAATGCATTATTAAATCTTTGATAATTATCACGTATACGGTTTTCATCAATAACATATACTGGTGTGCCAAATTCATCTACTAAATCACATGCATCAGCACCACCAATATCCAAATGGTTTTTATCATTTACTTTAATATTTAAATCCATAGTATTCACCATAAAATAATAGTTAAAATGAATTAAAAAAAATAATTAATTAAATTTATTATAAAAAAAAAATTAGTGTAAAAAAAAGTACTTTTTTAAAGAATTTATCCTTAACAATATTTATAATTAATTAAGGAAAACAAATATCCGACCATAAAAAAATAGGAAAAAATAAACCAAATTTTATACTGGAAACAATAAACACCGATGATCTAAATTTTTTAATTAAATTCTTTTTATAGATAATTGAAAAAGTTTTTTTCATGTATTCTTATAACATTTTCAACTTTATCAAAGTCTGAATCAAATGATAATATATGATTTATATTTTTTTCGGACATAATTTGGATAGTTGTACAATCTGAAAATCCAATCGAACCATCATATTTTAAAAATATATCTATGGCACTTTCATAAGTTGCCATTGTTTTTATAATTATTATTTTGTTTGTTTTTATTAATTTTTCAAAAATCAATTTTCCCATTTTACCATTAGTTCCTTTAAGCGAATTTATAGTTTCAGCTAAAATTATGTCTGTTATATATGTTTGATGATTGTCAATTAAAGGTCCTAATTTTAATGATGCTTCATGCCATTGGTCATTTTTTAATAATAAACCTATTAAAGGTGTTGAGTCTATTAATAATTTCATAATTCACCTTTTTGAGATTTATGTTTTAAATCTACAGCGTTTGTTTCTTCATCTAGTTCGATTATTCCTGCTAAATCCATAATACTATCTTTTTTTACAAATGATAATTCCACAGTTCTTTTTTCTTTGTTTAATCGCCATTCGATTATTTCATTTGGAGATATATTCAATTCTTTTCTAATTTTTGAAGGAACTACTGTTTGATATCCCTTGTAAAATTTTGTTGTTTCCATAATAAAAACATCCTATTATTTTTATATGATGAAAATTATATCTAATAAGATATATAAATATACCTAATATTATAAAATTCTAAAAATTCTATTTATCAGATATTAAATTTACAAACATTATTTATTTAAATTATATAAAAAAATTAGGAATTTAATATAATTATTTTAAAAACTTTCTTTTATATTCATTTAAAAAATAAAAATAAGAAATAAAATACTAATTAAAAGAAAAATAAATAATAATCCGAATAAAACACACAAATAATATATTGAAATTAGATTTATACAAAAAACTATAAACTAATAACATATAACTAAATTAATTGTGAAATAGATAATATGATTAAAGCTTTCGGATTAACAATGCGAGGCATTGTAAAAAAAGATAATGAAATTTTATTATTAAAAAGACACCCAAAATCCAATAATGGTCCTTGTCAATGGGAATTACCCGGCGGTAAAGTCGAACAAAATGAATTCTTCGATGAAGGATTAATACGTGAATTAAAAGAAGAAACAAATTTAGACTGTGAAGTTGACTCTTTTTATGAAGCAGTTCAACAGGATTTTCCAAAAAGACATACTGTTCAACTTATAATGTATTTAAAAACAAATAATTATGATGTTAAAATTAGTGATGAACATGTAGACTATATTTGGGCAGATATTTCTAAAATTAAAGAATTAGATATTACAGAAGGTTTAAAAAAGATTCTAGATAAGAAAAAATGGGAAATATAAATATTCACTTTTAGGAGGCAGAATAATTTGCAAAAAGTGAAAATAACAGTTATAAGAAAAGTCAGACATGATGATTTAATTGAAAAATATGAAAATCCCCTTGAACATGAATGTGATGTTGAGGAAGGGGAAGTTTTTATAGCAAATGGTTGGGAGAAACCGGATAATTTTTGTGATAGTGCATGGGAGTCCCTTTCTCCATTTGTCCTTGCATTAGCTTGTGGTGCTGAGGATTTCTATGATGGTTGGATGAAAAATAAAAAATCTGCTATGATTTCTTGTAATGATGGTTTTAGACCTGTTAGTTTTCTTTTAGAAACATTAGATGATGTTGCAGATTAAAAAAAAAGATATATTTATAATATTTAGATTAAATATCAGAGAATACTTCATCTAATATTTTAACCATTTTATCTATATCTTCTTTTGTTATTATTAGTGGAGGTGCGAATCTTAGTACACTTCCAGCTGTGCAGTTTATTAGCACTCCTTTTTCTCTCATTTTATCCACTATTTCTGCACCAGCGAAGTTTAATTCTAGTCCTTGTAGTAGTCCTAGTCCTCTAACATCTACTATGAAATCGTATTTTTCTTTTAATTCTAATAATTTGTTTTGTAAGTATTCTCCCATGTTTTTTACATTGGAGAGTATTTTATCTTCTTCTATTATTTCAAGTGTAGTGTTTGCTACTGCACATGCTAGTGGGTTTCCACCGAATGTTGATCCGTGGTCTCCTGGTACGAATCCTTTACTTACTTCTTCTGTTGCAAGTGTTGCACCTATTGGGAATCCGCTTCCTAGTCCTTTTGCAAGGGATACTATGTCTGGTTTGAGATTGTAGGTTTGTGATGCTAAAAATTCTCCACATCTTCCTACTCCGGTTTGCACTTCATCTATTATTAGGAGGATTTTATTTTCTTCACATATTTTTTCTACTTCTTTTATGTATTCTTTTGAAGCTACATTAATTCCTCCTTCTCCTTGAACGACTTCTAACATTATTGCAGCTGTGTTGTTATCTACTGCATCTTTTAATGCTTGTGTGTCGTTGAATTCTACGTGTTTGAAACCTGGAGGTAGTGGTTTGAATGGGAGTTTGTATTGGTCTTGTCCTGTTGCTGTTACTGTTAGCATTGTTCTTCCGTGGAATGAGTCTATTGCTGTTATTATGTTTTCTTTTCCTGTGTATTTTCTTGCTAGTTTTATTGCTGCTTCGTTTGCTTCTGCTCCACTATTGGAGAAGAATACTCTGTCCAGTTTTGTGGTTTTTGCTAGTTTTTCTGCTACTTTTGCTGCTGGTTCGTTGTAGTAGATGTTAGAACAGTGCATCATTTTTTCTGCTTGTTCTTGTAATGTTTTAACTACTCTTTCATCAGTTTGTCCTAGGTTGTTTACTGCTATACCTGCGAAGAAATCTAAGTATTCATTGTTATCTGTATCATATACAGTTTGTTTGTGTCCATGGTCTAAGACTATTGGTTGTCTTCCATAAGTATTCATTATATATTTATCGCATTTGTTTTTTATTTCATCTGTTTTCAATTTTATTATACCTCCATAAATCTTATTCTTAGTTAATTTATTAAAATAATATTATATAAATCTTTTTTAATTAATTATTCCTTTAGTTAAATGATTATTAAAGCTGATTTATATTATAGGATACTTTTTTTAATTAAAAAAGTATATTATATATGAAAAAATAATAAAAGTATTGGTGAAAAATTATATGAAAACTGCAACTATTGAAACTGATAAAGGAAATATTGTATTAGAATTATTCCCAAATGAAGCTCCTGGAACTGTTGCTAACTTTGAAAAATTAGCTAATGAAGGTTTTTATGATGGATTAACTTTCCATAGAGTAATACCTGATTTTGTTATTCAAGGCGGTTGTCCTAATGGTAATGGTACTGGAGGTCCAGGTTACACTATAAAGTGTGAAACTGAAGGTAACCCTCATAAACATGGTACTGGTGCTTTATCTATGGCTCATGCAGGTAAAGATACTGGTGGAAGTCAATTTTTCATAACTCATTCCCCTCAACCTCATCTTGATGGTGTTCATACTGTATTTGGACAAGTTATTGAAGGTATGGATGTTGTTAATTCTATTCAACAAGGGGACAAAATGAACAAAGTTACTATTAAAGGTTAAAAAAAGAGTTTAATATTTTTTTTAGCTTTTCTTATTTTTTTCTTTTATTTTATCCATTAGTCCTGATTTTCTTGCATAATGGAATAAGTATAATTGTGTGTATCCTGCATATTCTCCGAATTTGTTTATTCCGAAGTCGCGGGCTTTTTTTGCTGATATTTCTTTTTGGTTGAAGTATAGGTATGATATTATTCTTTTTATCCATACGTCTGATGGGAATGCTTCTTTAAATCCGAATCCATATAGGAGTATGCAGTCTGCTACTTTTGGTCCTACTCCTGGTAGTTTTATTATTGTTTCGAATGCTTCTTCGTAAGACATTTTGAATATTTCGTTGTAGTTTAGTTCTTTTGTGAATATGTTTGATGTTTCTATCATGTATTTGTCTCTGTATCCTACTCCACAGGCTTTTAGGTTGTTTGTGCAGTTTTTTATGTTTTTTTGTGTTTTTTCGTGTTCTGTTGTTTCATTTTGATGTACTTTTGATAGTTTTTCTGGTGTTGGGAATGAGTAGAAGTTTCCTGATTGGAATGTGTGTTTTTCTCCCCATTTGTGTTTTATTGTGTTTATTGAGTTTGTCCATCTTTTTATTGAGTTGTTTGCACTGCATATTGAGGATATTATGCATTCGTATGGGTCTTTTGCTAGGAATAGTCTTAGTCCTTGGCAGAATTTTATTGCGTCGTTTAGTTGGAATTCTTCTGTTAGTGTGTTGTAGAATTTGTCTAGGTTGAAGTTTAAGTCGAATATTTTTTCTATTTCTTGTTGGATTTGTTTTTCTTGTATTTTTGTGTTGTTTAGTGTTTCGTATTCTATTTTTAGTGAGTTGATGTTTTTTTGTGATAGTTTTATGAGTATTGGTGTGTTGTTTATGTTTATTGTTTCCCAGTATTGGTTGTTTTCTGTTTTGAACCATGGTGGTTGTGATGTTTGGCCTGATATTTGTGTTAGGTTTAGGTCTATGAGTTTTTCTATTTTCATAAGTAACTTAGTTAATGTTTTTTTATCTGATGTTTATTTGGTTTTCTTTTAGGTATTTTTTAACATTTGGTATGCTGTATTCGTTGAAGTGGAATATGCTTGCTGCTAGTGCTGCGCTTACGTCTGTTTTGTCGAATACTTCTTTGATGTGTTCTGGTTTTCCTACTCCTCCTGATGCTATTACTGGTATGTCTACGTTGTCGTTTATTGCTTTGGTTAGTTCTATGTCGTAGCCGTTTTTTGTTCCGTCTCCATCCATGGAGGTTAGTAGTATTTCTCCTGCTCCTCTTTCTTGGCATTCTTGTGCCCATGATATTGCATCTATTCCTGTGAATTCTCTTCCTCCGTAGATGCTGCAGTCGAACCAGCATAGTCCTTTGTCTGTTTCGAATATGTTTTTTCCTGGTGCTTCTTTTTCGTCTTGTATGTATTTTCTTTTTGCATCTATTCCTATTACTACTGCTTGGGATCCTACGACTTTTGATGCGTCTGTTAATAGTTGTGGGTTTTTTATTGCTGCTGTGTTTGTGGAGCATTTGTCTGCTCCGGATTTTAACATGTTAACATAGTCTTCAACTTTTCGTATTCCTCCTCCTACACATATTGGTATGAATACGTTTTCTGTTAGGCGTTGTATTACGTCTGCCATTGTTTCTCTTCTTTCATGTGATGCGGTTATGTCTAGTATTACTATTTCGTCTGCTCCTTCTTCGTAGTATCGTGTTGCTAGTTCTACTGGGTTTCCTGCATATTTTATTTGTTTGAATTCTACGCCTTTTACTACTCGTCCTTGTGGTACTTGTAAATCGCAATCTAAACAGGGTATGATCCTTTTTGTTAACATTTTTATACTCTTTCCCATTATGTTTTTTGTATTATTAAATAAATTTATTAATAAAAAAATATATAATTTTATATTTATATGGTGAAACTTTTTTTTGGTCCTATGGTCTAGCCTGGAATGACGCGGGACTTCGGATCCCGAGATCGGGGGTTCAAATCCCCCTAGGTCCGTATTTTTTTATATTTTATCTGGTGTTATTATTGCTTCTTTGAAGAATTCTGGTATTAGTTTTTTGTATATTGGACTTTTAAGAAGCATGTTAATGTCGCTATCTAGTATGTATGTTGCACAGTAATCGTCTTCTGCTCGCATTCCTCTTCCGTATGTTTGTGCTAGTGTCATTGCTGTTTTATATGCGTACCATCTGCTGTCTCTTTTTCTTCTTTGGTTGACTTGTTTGTCTCCGAGATATGGGAATGGTATTTTGTATATTATTTGGAATCTGCATTTGTCGTATGGTAGGTCTACTCCTTCGCTCATTGATGGTGATACTAGTACTAGTGGGTTGTCGTCGTCTTCGAAGTATTTTAGTACTCTTTCTCTGTTTCTTGATGTGTGTGATATTAGTCTTGAGTTTGGCAGGTTTCGTGTTACGTAGTTTTGGCATTTGTAACTGTTTGTGTGTATTAGTCCTTTGTCTTCTGAGTGTTTTTCTAGTATTTTTTTAAGTATTGGTAGTGTTTTTGGTGCTGTTCTTTTTATTCTGCTTGCACTCATTTTTCCTGCTAAGTCTAGGTATATTGGTCTGTTTTCAACTGCAAATGGGCTGTCTACTTTTATGTGGAATACTTCTTTTGGGTTTAGTCCTAGCCATTTTGAGAACATTTGGTGTGAGAGTATTGTTGCACTTAAGAATATTATAACGTCTCCGTATTGGAATAGGTAGTCTTTTGCATAGTGGTTTACTTTTAGTGGTTTGAATGATACTCCTTCTTCGTTTGGGTCTATTACCCAGTTTCTTGGTTCGTTTTTAAGGTTGTCTTTTAGGCTTTTGAGTCTGGATATTGTTGATTTTATTCTGTCTGCTTTGTTTTTAGGAAGGTCTTTTACTTCAATGTCTTCGTATGCATCGTATATTGCTTCTATTTCCATTATCCAGTCTTCAACTTCTCCACTGTGTATTGTTTTTGGGCTTATTACTTTTTGTATGTCTTTTTCTAGTCTTCTGTTGTAGAGGTTGACTTCCAGTATTTTCATTAGTTTGTCTTCGATGTTGTGTGCTTCGTCTAGTATTAGTAGGCTTCTTGGTGCGAAGTGTTTTACGTAGTTTAGTTCTAGTATTGCGTAGTCGTAGTTCATTAGTGTTATTTGTGAGTTTATTGCGTTTGCTTTTTGTTGCCAGTAGTGGCAGTGGTTGTCTGATTGGTAGAATATTACTCCTCCCCATGAGTCTTCGAATGCTTCTTCTGAGCTTAGTGTTGGGTTTTTACCTATTCCGTAGGGGCAGATGAATTTTGATGATGTTGGTGATGTTTTGCATGTTCCCATGTCACAGGTCATTTCTATGTTGTGTAGACAGGAGAAGTTGGATCTTCCTTTTACTAGTGGGAAGTTGAATTCGTTTTGGTATTGTGCTTGTAGTTGTTTTGTCATTGTTAGAATGTATGCTGAGTCGTACATTCTTGCTAGTGTTGTTGCTACTGCTGATTTTCCTGTACCTGTTCCTGCTTCTAGTATTATGTATTTGAAGCCTTTGCTTATTGCTTCTTCTATATCTTCAATTATTTCTAGTTGTCCTTCACGTGGGTTTGGGAATGGGAAGTTTTCAAGTATTTCATCCCTTATGTATGGATATTTGTCTTTTAGTTTGAGTATTTCTTCTGTTGATAGAGAATTTTCTTCTAGAGAGTACATGTCTGGTATTATTCCATCTAATTTTGGCTTATATGTTTCAAATGAGTCTAGACTAGATGGTTTGGTGGTTTTCTTTGGGTTTGTATAATTTCCACATGTACAGTTTTCTTTTAACATTCCACATTCTTGACAAAAAATAGAGTTTGACATCAATATTTATTATTGTTTTTGATAATATATAAAGTAAAAAAGGGGAAATAATATAATATATTATAAATTATATTTTTTTTAGAAATTATTTTTTTATGGTGATTGATTTATTATGAGTAAAGGAAAACTTATTGGGATTGGTGTAGGTCCTGGAGATGTTGAATTATTAACTATTAAAGCATGTAAGATTTTAAAAAGTGTACCTGTGATTTGTTCACCTCGTTCTTCTAGTAAAAAGGATAGTATTGCATTATCTATTATAAAGCCTATTATTAAAGACCGTGGCGATGATTTGTTTATTATAGATCCTGTTTTTCCTATGGTTGAAGATGAGGATACATTGGAGAAACATTGGGATGAAGCTGCAAATAGTATTAGTGAATGTTTAGATAGTGGTAAGGATGTTGCTTTTATTACTTTAGGTGATCCTGCTATTTTCTCTACTTTTTCTTATGTTCTTGAAAGGTTATCTGGTGATTATGAGGTTGAGATGGTTCCTGGTATAACTGCTTGTACTGCTTGTGCTTCAAGTATTGGTAAACCTTTAGTTGAAAAGAATGAAGTTTTAAGTATTGTTCCAAAAATTGATAATCGTATTGAGAATATTATAAATGATGGTGATTCTATAGTGTTAATGAAACCTTCACGTAATAGTGAGGAGTTAGAGAGTATTATTGAATCTAAATCTTATGAAAAGGAAATATATTCTATTGAAAAGTGTAGTATGGAAGATGAGCGCATTATTGAAGGTTTTTCTAAGGATAAGCCTTATTTAACTACAACTTTAATAAAATTTAAAAAATAAGTAAAAATTTCTTTTTTTATTCTGTTGCAGGTTCTACTAGGAATTTGCAACAATCATCACCCATGGTGTAGCACATTACTTCTGTTACATTAACTTTTTTCTCTAGGTGATTTGTTAATAAGGATTCTATAATTCCAGCATCTAAGAAGCATACTGGTTTTCCGACTTTTGGTAGTAATCCGCATTCAAAACAATCTACATTTGTTATTTCTATTATATCTCCGAAGTCTATGGATAGTTTTCCAAGTCCATTGTCTCTCCAGAATTCTATAATATTTTCTGCGAATTTTTCTGTATCGTCGTCTTTTAGTTTTTCGTATAATGCCATACCTAATTGTTTTCCTGTATCTAATAGTAATGGATCTATATTGAATCCTTCTTGTATTAGTTTTGAACGTAGGGTATGGAATAGTAAAAATGAGAATTTGAAGTCTTCTTCTTTTAATATGTTTTCAACTAGGAAGTTTGCTTTTATTTCTTCTATTTCTGTATAATCAGAGTGTTTTATTTCTCCTAGTTTTCTTGAGTTAACGTAGAATATTTTTTTTCTGTTGTCTGTTGGATTTGATTTGTATGATACTAATCCATCTTCTCTTAAAGATTTTAAATGTGCGGATATTGTTGATTTGGATTTTCCAGTGTTTTTTACAATGTCATCGAATTCCATTTCAGTAGTTGATAGCATTGATAGTATTAATAGTTTAACTGGACTTTTAACAACATTTATTTTATTTTTTTCTCCATCTTCTTTTGAGAAGATTTGAACAGGTAATGGTTTTTCTTCAAAATTTATGTTTTCTGCCATTTTATTCTACTTAATCCTCATAAAATTTTTTATTTTTTTTCAATATATTTTTTTATTTTATGGTATTTATATTGTTTTTATATTATTTATACTTATGTTTAAATAGCTTTAACTACAATACTACAAATAATAATTATTTTTAAAATATAAGATATTAAACCAATAGTATTAACGGAATACAACTTTATTTTAAATTTATATTATTAAAATAAACCTAAAATGAGGAGTATAATAAATGAAAGCTAATGCACAAAAAATAGCAGACGGAGTATACTGGATTGGAGTACTTGATTGGGATATTAGAACCTACCACGGATACACATTAGATGGAACAACCTACAATGCATATTTAGTATTCGGTGAAGATAAAACTGCAATAATAGATAATGCATATCCAGGAAAAACCGAGGAAATAATGGCACGTATCGATGATGCATTCGAACAAGAAGGAAAACCTGTAAAAGTCGATTACATCATACAAAACCATATTGAAAAGGATCACAGTGGAGTCTTAGTAGACTTACATAAAAGATTCCCAGAAGCTCCTATATACTGTAGTAAAATAGCTGTTGAAGGATTAGAAAAACATTATCCTAAATTAAAAGGTTATGATTTCCAGGTAGTGGGAACTGGTGACTCACTTGACCTTGGTGGAAGAAGCTTCGCATTTTTAGATGCATTCCTATTACACTGGCCAGATAGTATGTTCACATTACTTGTAGAAGATGGAATATTATTCCCAAATGATGCATTCGGACAACATTTATGTTACACCAAACGTTTCGATGCAGATATTCCAGAAGAAATACTAATGGATGGTGCTAAAAAATTCTTTGCAAACCTAATAACACCACTTTCCAATAAAGTTCTTAAAAAATTCGAAGAAATCATAGAACTTGGATTATTAGAAAAAGTAAAAACCATAGCACCAGCACATGGACAAATCTGGACAGATCCAATGAAAATAATAAATGCATACACTGGTTGGGCTACAGGAACACTAGCAGAAGACAAAATCACAATAGTCTATGACACAATGCACTATTCCACCCAAACAATGGCACATGAAATTGCAGAAGGAGCAATTAAAGAAGGTTACGATGTAGAAATGTACTTCTTACATGAAGATGAAAGAAGTGAAATCGTGAAAAGCATATTAACAAGTAAAGCAGTTGCATTCGGAGCACCAGCAATAAACGACTTCCCATTCCCAAGTATAGGAGACTTACTATTCTATCTTAAAGGATTACACTTCAACAGAACAGGATTCAAAAGACCAGCAGTAACATTCGGATCCATGGGAGGAAAAGGAGGATCACCAGATATCATCGCAGAATACTTAAACGACTCAGGATTTGACGTTATAAACACTGATGAAATCAAATACGTTCCAACAGAAGAAGAAAAAATAGAAGCATTCGAATTAGGAAGACAACTAGTAAAAGCAGCTAAAGAATTAAAAATTGAATAAAAAAAAATTCAAATTAAAAATTTATTTATATTGATAAAAAACATAATATAAACATATAATATAAACTTTTAGAATAATTTAGGAGGATATATATTTATGGCAGAATATGAAAGAAAAGTAGGAGTTACAGCAGGAACTCCTGTAGAAAAAGTAGTAGCAGCAAATTTCAACGGTGAAACCCAAGAAGTAGGTATCTACATGGCAATGGCTAGACAAGCATCTACCGAAGGTTACGGAGAATTAGCTGAAGTATTCAAAAGATTAGCATTCGAAGAAGCAGAACACGCAGCAAGATTTGCTGAAATGAACGGTGTAATTAAACCAACATTAAGTGAAAACATTGACATGATGCTCGAAGGAGAATTAGCTGCAAACGTCGAAAAAAGAGAAGCTTCTGAAAAAGCACAAGAAGCAGGAATTGAAGACGCTGCTGACTTCTTCCGTGAAAGTTCCAAAGATGAAGGACGTCACTCCAGAATCTTAGAAGGAATTAAAGAAAGATACAACTTATAAGTTTAATTTTTTAAACTTATTTACTATTTTTTTATTTTTTAAAACACACTAATTACTTATTTTAACCTAATTTTTATAGATTTTAGCTTAATATAATTAAAAAATGAATAGTAAGATCCTATTAAAAGGAATCTACTGATTTCACCACCCAATATATTATAATCAATTTTAAGATTCCCTATAATATTAGAATTAATAATATTTTTTTATTATAAAAAACCTTTTTTTGATTATAAAATATAATTTAAAGTGTTTATAAAGTTTATTTCTATTCTAAACTTTGCAAATATTTATTAAATTCTATAATTTCGTTTTAAAATATTTTTAAAGTAATTGACTACATTTTTCATACCCTGTTGTGTGAAAACATCTATCAAATACATTAATATTTTAATTATCTCTGAATTAAATCCAATTTGAATGCTATGGTTTTTTAAATATTTTATGTCTTCACTAATATTCCTTATTTCACCAGTTGCTATTTGCATATAAAAGCTAAGTAAGTGATTATATAATTCTGGTTCCTGATTAGTATGATAATAATAATCCGCGAGTTTAAAATATGAAGATTTTAATAAATCAACTTCATATGTGTATTTCATAATATCCATAGCTAATTCTTTTAATTTTTCTTCTTCATTTTTTTGTTGATATAAATTAGATAAATTCATTAAAATTCTAGCTGAGACTGGATTGATTTTATTGGCTATTTTTAGATATTTTTCTCCATTTTCTAAATCATTGCTTTTTATATAAGCCATAGCATAAATTATGTATAAATCTTCTAGAGGTTTATCTATCTTTTTAATAGAGTCAAATTCTCCTAAATATTCATTGTATAAAATTTCTTCTATTGGATTTGCGAAGTGATAGTAATCTATTGTTTTATATTCAGGATTTTCATTTAAAAAAGAAGTTATTTTATCTATTACTACGTTATGTTTTCCTGCATCTAATGTTTTCATTAATTCATCAAAAAATTCCATATCATCACCTTAAATAAAAATGTCTTGTTAATATATTAATTTTTTACTTTGATATAAATTATACATTAAAATAAAATATAAATCTGTTAATATATTTTTAAAATAAAAAAAAGATAAACTAAGCTTAAAATTTTTATTTAATAAATTAGGCGAAATGAGAATGCTGAATTATAAGAAAGTGATAAAATTTTAGATACTTTTTCCAAGTTCATAGGCTTCTTTAGGATATTGTGAATACTCTGTCATACTAAGGGTTCCGCAACCATATCCAAGAACTCTGCCTTTATCTTCAAGATTAAGATATTTGATTAAAGTATTATAATGTGCTTCTAATGCATCAAATGTCCAGTCATCATTATTCCATGCAACAGTTAATAATGCAGATTTGTAATTTTTCCCTTGTATAGTTGTATTTTTTGAACAGAATCTATCGATTAATGTTTTAAGTTGAGCAGACATTCCATAATAGTATAATGGTGTTACAAATACTAACATATCTGATTTTAGTATTTGTTTTCTGAAAATATCCATATCATCATTGAGTATGCAAGGTCCTTCATATCCACAATGTATGCATCCAGTACATGGTTGTATATTTGCATTTGCAGTATCTATTTCTATTATTTCATGTCCTGTTTCTTTAGCTCCTTTTATAAAATTTTTTGAAAGTAAGTTTGATGAGCCGTCCTTGTTAGGGCTTCCTTTTAATATTACTATTTTCATCTTTTTAATTCCTCTTGAAATATTTTCAATAAATTAAGGTTTTATAAATTCTTAGTTAATTAAACCGGTATTTTGATTTATTTGTAGTTTTTGTAAGTATAATTTGAAAAGGTTGTTTTTTAATTTGTATTTGCCTCTTGCTGGTTTAATTATCATATTTTTCTTAATTAAATTTTTTAATAATGCAGATGGTTCTGAGTTTAAATTAGCATTATCTTTAATATAAGAATAGGATAAAACTGTTTCTTTACTTTCAGCCATTAAACATAGTATTTTTCTTTCTTCTGTAGTGGATTTACTGAATAATACTTTAAATTCGCGTTGAGCTAAAATATTTAAAGAGTGTATGGATGCTTTTTTAAATTCAGTCATAGTTACTTTATTGTTTTCATTAATTTCTTCAAAGCAATTATAAGCTAAAATTTGCATGTAATATGGAATTCCATCCGATAATTCATATATTTCTTTTAAAACATCTTTTTCAAAAGTTATATTTAGTTTTTTAATTGGAATATTGATTGCTTCACAGACTTCATTGTAAGATAATGGCTCGATTAAATAAGGTTCAAAAATTCGTACTGCTGAGTCAAGTTTGTCTTGTATTTTATAGAAAATATCTTCTGAACCTGTGGCTACAAACATTATATTTTTTCCTTTTAAATTTAATTCTACAAGAGCATTTTGTAAAATACTTAATATCTTCATTGTTTCATCATTACCCATAATCCTTTGAAGATCATCAAATAATAAAATTAAAACAGGATTATCAGAGTCTAATTCATCATATATTACATTTAATATTTTTTCAAATGCAATGGCAGGACTGGTTTTTGGAATTTCACGTGATAAGGAGATTCCTCCAATTAAGGGGATATTGATGCCTAATGAATTTATTTTTTGCCAAAAATGATTAATATTAATGTCTAATGTGTCAGAACATTTTTCTATTATTAATGTGTAAATATCTTCAAAATTTCCTTCTATTAATGGAATTCTAACTGAAAATACATTATCTAAATTAGATATTTCTTCTTGGAATTTTAATAGTAAGGATGTTTTTCCAATTCCTTTTGGTCCGTATAATATTAAATGGCCTGGAACACCCATTTTTGTTGATTTATATATTTCTTTAAGTTCGTTTAATTCTTTTTTACGGCCTGTGAAATAAGAGGGTAAGATTCCTGTTCTTTTTCTAAAAGGATTATTTTGCATGGTTATAACCTCTGTTTAAGATATTTCATAAAAAACATAACAAACATAAAAAAAATTTATGTTTCTTATGTTTCTTATGTTTTTCAGCATATTTAAAAATTTTCATTAGCAAACATAAATTTCATAATAAACATAAAAAAAATTTATGTTTCTTATGTTTTTTATGTTTTTGAAAAATTAATGAAAAAAAATATTTCTCTAAAACTAATTTTTCTTAATTAAAACCTGATTCTAACCTAAAATACAGAGGGATAGACAAATATATATAGAAAAATTTTAATAGCCTATGGAAAAAAGGTGGAATAAAATATGGATTTAAAAAAAATTTTAGGAATTGTAATAATTATAATTATAATTGCTGTTGTAGGTTTTATGTTACTGGGTGGATCTAATAATCAATCAAATAATGGTGTGCCTACTGTTAGTGCAGAAATTGTAGAATCTTCATTAACTTACACTCTCCAACCTAAAACCTCAGAGGCAGGTCAAAGTACTGGTTCATTTGTAGAAACAAAAGAATACAGTTATGATGGATATATAAAAATTAAAATAAACAATGCTACACCTGAAGAACTTCAACAAATTAAAGATCTTATGACTAATGAAACAAGTTCTAATGGTGTTCCTAGTTGTCATCTTAGTGATAACATTACTTTAATTCATGTAGGAAGAGTGTTAGCTTCTGTTAACTCTACTATTGATGGTGATGTAATTACAATCAATATTAAAAATTATACCAATGAAATTTCAAATAATGCTAGTGAGGCATTAGGTAGTTCAGGTACTGTAACTGTTGCGAAAGGTAGTTGGATTATTTGGGATTATTCTGAAACTCCTGATTTAATACAGTTTATGGATCAAACTAATTTAGCAAGATATGATGAAATATTAGGTATTGTTAATTTCAGTTAAAATTTATTTAATAAACTGGTTTTAATGATTAATTATAATTAGAAGAATGGGTTAAAGTGTAAAATTCCTTTTCTAAAAAGTTCCATTTTTCATTATTTTATTTTTTTTTATTTATTATTCGTAGTATATTAGTTAAATTAATGAAAATGTTTTTATAGGTACAAATATCACATTGTCTTCTTTTTTAATATCCTTTGTTGTACTAGATATAACTATTCAATATGGAGAATTATATCTTTTTATTGCATCCTTAATTTGACGAGTAGATTTAACACCATGACCCACTTCTATTGGAATTGTATCACCAAATTCTTTTTACTATCTGAGTCCATATTTACTTTTCAATTTATTGAATGGTATAATATAAAATACTCATTCATTATATTGAATAATATTATATAAAAATAACTAATTCTTAATTTATATCCTCCTCCAAAATAAACTAATTAAAACCTAAAAATTAACAAAACCCAATGAAAGTAAGTTATATGCTGAAAATTTAGAATTGAAAAATCGGAATATATATATATAGTATTTGAAAATTTTTAATTACTTAACTCTAGAGTAAATGAACTTTTTTTAGACTAATAAATAAAAAGTGGGAATGGAGTATGAAAAGAAAATTATTAATAATACTTGGAATATGTTTAATTTTGATTGTTGCTATTGGTTTTGCAAGTCTATGGTTCTTCGGAGAGGACAATAACAGTACTGGTGAAAAAATAACTGTTGTGCATAATGACAGTATCTTCCATTTTTACAGTATTACATCAATTCCTAATAATGAGGGTTATGCTTATGCAGTAATTGTGAACGGAACAGAATATTTTTTAAGTGATAGTTTAGCTGAAAAATTAAATGCATCAGGTATGATTCAAAGTTTCAGCAGCTTTTATGACTTAGAACGTTTATATAATTATGGCGGTATTTCTGCACTTAATGGAATTAGTTATGCGAATTTCACCTATAATCATCCTTTCGTAATACAAATGAATTTATCTGAGACAAATCGTATTGGTGATGCTAACTTTGAATGTGATAGTGATTTCAGTTTTGAATACAGGATTGGAGAAATCGGATCTTGGGATAATGAAAGAATAATAACTAAAATATTCAATGCAGATGGCACAGAACTCCAATAAAATCAGATTGATTAATTAAATTGTATCTTATAAGTGTTATTGTTTAATTAATCACTTAGTAATTTTTATGTTTTTAGTAATAAGCTAAATAAAACTTTCATTGATGTCATTTTACAGGAATGGTTAGATTTGCAAAATCTGGAAGTGGAACCAAAGGTCTAAGATTTAGGAAAATAATAAAGGACATATCAAATGTTGGACTTGTAAAAATTATAGTTACACTAATTGTAATTTATATAATTGCATTGGCTTTAACATTTGTCATAGGCCTGAATGGATTAATCCCACACATCGGTATTTTCATAGGTATTATTTATTGGATTACCGTTTATACTATTATTTTTATACAGAACAATTGGTTTATTATATGCTGATGCATAATAATAATCCATTTTTACTTTTTTAACATCTACAGAACTTTTAATCCTTTTTTTATATCCATATATTTTTAATATTTAAAATCAAAAAATTAAAATATGAAATGGATATTTGAATTTGTCGAAAAATATTTTTTTATAATAATATTGTTAGCAGTAGCTATTTCACTTATTTATCCCAATTCCTTTAAATGGGTTTTAAGTGAATATAATGGCATCAACATTATCAATTTACTTTTAAGTATTGTTCTTTTTACAATGGGGACCACGTTAAAAGTAGATGAATTCATTAATATATTCAAAAATCCTAAAGAAATTGCAATTGGAATTTCAGCACAATATCTCATTATGCCCCTTATGGCTTTATCCCTTGCAAGTGCGTTTTCTCTTGATACTGCTTTAACTGTTGGGCTTATTCTTGTTGGAACTGTACCTGGAGGAACCGCATCTGATGTTATTACATTTCTTGCAAAGGGGGATGTGGCATTATCCGTTTCTTTAACCACAGTTTCTACTGTAATTTCACCCATATTAACTCCATTAATCACATTATTATTAATTGGTAATCAAATTCATTTCAATCCAGTTGGCTTGTTTATTTCAATTATTGAAATAGTAATCATTCCAATTATTTTAGGCTTAATCCTAAATTACAAATTCCCTAATTTTTGTGAAAAATTAAAAAATTACCTACCTACAATATCATCTATTGTAATTTGTTTAATCGTTGCAGGAGTAATTGGTACTAATAAACAAGCCATTTTGAGTTCATCAACCATAATAATTATTGTCATTGCCCTACAATATATCCTCACAATGCTAATTGGATTTGGAATTGGGTATCTTGCAGGAATGAACAAAAAACAGATAATTACAATAGCTATCGAACTAGCATTTCAAAATTCCGGATTATCAACCAGCCTTGCAAAAACCCATTTTCCAAACTTATCCCAAGCAACTGTTCCTGGAGCAATTTATTCTGTCTGGCAAAACTTTGTAGGGTCAATTCTTGCATATATATTTAGAAAATACCAATCCTAGAAGTAAGAAGACAAAATATTCTCCCATGCCAATGCAATTATACACTGCGGTCAACTTATTTACTCTAAAAATTATTTTTATATTTTTTAGTAGTAACCTAACTAAAACAAATAAAAAGTATAAAATACAGAAAATTAAATCATAGTTGAATAGATTTAAGGTACAAACATGAATAAAACATACCAAAATTTATACCAAAACACCATTTAATGCTAATATTTTTAAAATCAAAAAATCAATTTATATATTATGTATACTTTTATTATTTGTGCTTTGGTATTGGTTGTTTCGTACTTTGTTTATGGGAAATTTATTGAAAAAATTTCTGGTGTTGATGAAACTCGTCAAACACCTGCATTCAGACTGCAGGATGATGTTGATTATATGCCAATGTCCAGAATCAAGAATTTTTTAGTTCATTTTTTAAATATTGCAGGTTTAGGGCCTATTTTTGGAGCAATACAAGGTGCATTATTCGGTCCAGTTGCATTTGTATGGATTGTAGTGGGTACAATTTTTATTGGTGGTGTTCATGACTTCTTTTCGGGATTTATGTCTATGAGAAATGATGGATTCACAATGCCGAAGATTATTTCAAAATATTTAGGAACTAAAACCCAAAAGTTTATGGCAGTTCTTATTATACTTACAGGTATTTTTGTTTCAGCTACTTTTGCAAAAGGAGCTGCAAGTTTGCTCACAGACATGACTAATATTCCCATACTTATTTGGACAACAATAATATTCATTTATTTTTTGATTGCAACTGTATTTCCAGTTGATAAAATTATTGGAAAGATATATCCTATTTTTGGAGCATTATTGTTAATTATGGCTGTGTTAATGGTTGGAGCGTTAATTTTAAATCCATCATATTCCATTCCTGAGTTCACAACACAAGGTTTGTATTTAACTAATAAAAATATCTTTCCCTATTTGTTTGTTACTATTGCCTGTGGTGCCATTTCAGGTTTTCATGCATCCCAATCCCCAATTGTTGCAAGATGTGTTGAAAATGAGAATGATGCTAGACCTGTATTTTATGGAGCTATGGTTTTAGAAGGTTTAGTTGCTCTTGTTTGGGCCGCAATTGCAATGGCATTTTTCCATGGCCAACCCCAACTTGCAGTAATCTATGGTGCAACACCATCAATAGGAGTTTATGAAATGGCAAAAACATTAGTTGGGCCTGTTGGTTTGGTTTTAACCATTATTGGAGTTGTCATCTGTCCGATTACATCAGGTGATACTGCACTTAGAAGCTCAAGAATAACAATTGCAGATGAACTCCATCTCAACCATGAAAAACTAATTTCAAGACTGAAAATTGCTGTGCCATTGTTTTTAGTGGCATTTGGGTTAACTTTTGTTGATTTTAGTTTAATTTGGAGATATTTTGCTGTATCCCAATTAATAATAGCTACAGTAGTGTTATATGCTGCAAGTGCTTATCTTATTAAAAAGAAAAAACCATATGTTGTTGCACTGCTTCCAGCAATCGTGTGTACATTAATTGCATTTGGATATATTCTGCAGGCTCCTGAAGGTTTAAGATTACCTTCAATGGTTGCCAATGTGATTTCAATTATTGCAACAGCCATTATTACAATAATATTTCTTAAAAAATCAATGCCTCAAAAATAATGAATTTCCTCATTTGATTTTTTTTTAGACTGTGAAAAATCTTTTAGATGTTTTATTTATGTTTGTACTATAATAGGATAGATAGATTTTATGAGTATCTTAAGATAATGTATTATTTTTGTTTCTATATTTTTACAAATGTGACAAATGTAGCAAATGTTACATTTGTAATTTGAGTGCATAGTTTTATATGTATATTAAGATAATGTATTATTGTTTATAATATGTATTATCTTGAGTATACTTTTGTTTTGTATTATTGTTTATAATATGTATTATCTTGAGTATACTTTTGTTTTGTATTATTGTTTGTAATATGTATTATCTCGAGCATACTTTTATATTTATATTATATTTTGTATAAAAAAATCATGAATAAATGGGGAATGGAATAAATGGAATATTTACCTTGGGGAAATAAGCAAAATTTAACAGATGATGAATTTTTCAATAGAAATTATGAACTAGACAATATTAAACGTTTATTAGCATCAACATCCCAAGAAAATGCTCCAGATATTTTATTAACAGGTGTTCGAGGAGTAGGTAAAACAGAATTCTTAAAAAAAATTAAAAGAGACACCGAAGGATATTTGACAATATATATGGACTTCTCTAATGCAATGTGTTTTCAAAAAAGAAACATGTCCATTATAGGACTAATAGAATACTACTTTAATGAAATAATTAAAGAATGTGAAAAAAATAATATATTAACCCTTTCCACCAAAATCAATAAATTTTTCAAAACAAAAGACTATTCAATTAAAGACATAACTTCTGTTAATGGTTTTCCAGTACCAATACCTGAATCCAAAGATAATACTAAAAAAGTATTGGATTTTGTCTTAAATTTACCTAATGAGATTTATAATGAAAATAAAGATAAATTTAAAGGTATTATTATTTTCATTGATGAATTCCAAATTATAAAAGAATTAAATGATTATTTAGAATCTTTCTTATGGATATTTAGAAGCTATGCTCAAAATCAGAGAAATGTTGCTTATGTTTTATCTGGATCTATGAGTTTACAAGATGATTTAATAGAAACTATAGCAGGCCATGGAGGAGTCTTTGGTGGAAGAATGCTAACATTAAATTTATCCCCATTTTCTAAACAAACTGTTAAAGAATATTTAAATGAAAAATCACCAAACTTATTATTAACTGATAAGGGTTTTGACAGATTTTATAAATGTACTAGTGGTTTACCATCATATATTAATACATTTGGAAGATTATTACCAAAAGATGTGGAATTAGATGATAAAACTGTGAAAGAAGAATTTAACATGTTAATACCAAACATTGCAACACATTTATTAACTGTTTGGGGTAGATTATCACTTAAAGAACAAAATATCATAATATCCTTATTAAATAATCCATTAAAAAGAAAAGATATTGCTAATTCTATGAAAGTAACCTCAGGTTCTTTAAGTAAATCATTAATCAAATTACAAAATTTAGATTTAATAAGATTTAATAATAATTTATATGAAATTTCAGAACCAATACTTGCCAAATGGTTAAAATTAGAATATGAAAATAAAGGTGTTTATCCTTATAGAGTTTAATTTTCTCCACATATACTTGTTTTAATTATTATTACTAGTTAAAGTTTTATTTATGTTTCTAGTTAATTAATTACTTCTTTTTTAGAAATAGTTTCTTATAGGAAACTTTTTATGTTAAAATTTATAAATAGTTTCTTATAGGAAACTCATAATATGTGAAGGTCTAAAAAAATGGTTAATAGAAAATTATATTTAGACAAAGTAGGCAATTTCATTGATAAAGATGTAATAAAAATAATAACCGGAATAAGACGTTGCGGCAAATCATACCTATTCAAACTATTAATCCAAGAACTTAAAAATAAAGGAATAAAAGAATCCAATATTTTATTAATAGATTTAGAACTACCCCAGTACAATCACATAAAAACAAGAGAACAATTAGATGAACTAGTATTAAAATTCATAAAAAATAAGAAAGGCAAGACTTATTTACTATTTGATGAAATTCAAAACGTTAAAGATTGGGAAATATCAATAAACAGTTATTATAAGCTTGAAAACACAGATATCTATCTTACAGGATCTAATTCAAAATTAATGTCTAAAGAACTGGCAACATTATTAACCGGAAGATATGTGAATATAGAACTCTATCCATTTTCATTTAATGAATTTCTAGATTATAAAAAAGAATTAAATCAAAAACCCCTAATAAAAAATGAAATAAATACTGAATTGGTAAACTATTTTGAAGAATACAGACAATATGGTGGAATGCCCATGACAATATCTTCCGAACATGATAAAGAACTAATACTAAACGGAATATATTCTTCAATAATATTAAACGACATTGTAGAAAGGTATGAAATTAGAAATATAGGTATATTTAATAGAGTTGTGAAATTTATTATTGAGAATATAGGAAATCAAATATCTGTAAATTCAATATACAAATATCTAAAACATGACAACTTAAAAATTAGCAAAAAAACTATCTACAATTATTTAGAATATTTAGAAAATGCATATATCCTATTAAAAACCTCCCAAGAAGATTTAATTGGTAAAAAAGAAATAACAGGTTCTGAAAAATTTTATTTAACAGATTTGGGTTTTTATAAATCCCAACTTGAAGAAAAACAACAGAATATCGGCCATATCTTAGAAAATATTGTTTTCCTAGAATTAAAAAGACAAGGATACATAATAACAATTGGAAATGTTAATGGTAACGAAATAGACTTTGTATGTAAAAAAAATAATCAGAAAATGTATATTCAAGTTGCATATCACATTGAAAATGATGAAACTGTTGAAAGAGAGTTTGGTTCATTACTAATGATTAATGATAATTATCCTAAATATGTATTATCCATGGATGAAATTCTTCAATCTCAAGATGGAATTAAACATATGCACATAATAGATTTTTTACAAAATTATGAATTTTAGTTAGAATATCTACTAAAAAAAATAAAAAATAATTAAAAGTATAAAATACAGAAAATTAAATCACAGAAATAGATTTAAGGTACAAACATAAATAAAACTAAATATATAATTTGTTTTTTTTTTGAATTTAAGTTAAAATTAGGTTTATAATTTTTTAAACCTAAAAATAAAACTTCATTAAATGAAAATTAATTTTAAACTTTCTAACAATACCAATTATCCAAAAAATATTTTATATTTATTATTAAAAAATATTAAATAGGTGATAAAAAAAATGTTAGAAGCATATTTACCTTTTATAGGATTAATTATTTTTGGAAACATTGAAAACCTTATTTTAGCATCACAAGGAGTAGTACAAGGAGTTAATGCTAAAATATTAGGCGGATTAAGTATAATTGCCGTAATAATATGGTTATTTATAGGAACTGTAGCAACAGAAGTCGCAATTCAATATGCAAATTATATCACATTTATTGGTGGTCTTGCAATTGTTATATTAGGTATTCAATCAGTTCATGGAGCTATACAACATATTAAAGAAACTGAAGAAGGTGCATAATAATGGTTAATCTTAAAGATTATGCCCCATTTACTGGGTTAATTATTTTTGGAAACATTGAAAACCTTATTTTAGCATCACAAGGTGCTGTTGCACATGTTAACCCATATATTCTAGGTTGTTTAAGTTTAATAGCTGTAATAATATGGTTATTAATTGGAACATATGGAACAAAAGTTGCTATTAAATATGCAGATTATATTGAAATATTTGGTGGTGTGGCAATTATTGTTTTAGGTGTTCAATCAATGCTTGAAGCAATGGGATTATAATTTAATCCCTCTAAATTTTACTTATTTTTTCTTATATTTAACTATAAATTAAATTTCAAAATCTAAAAAATTATTAAAGAGTTTACTATATTATTTTTATTCATATGTTTTAGTTAGGTTACAATTAAAAACCTAAACAAAAGAAAAAAAAGTTTAAATTTTTAAAAAACTTAAAAAAATTACCAGTCATAAACTGGATCATCGGTTACATTAACTATAACATTACGATAAGATGGACCATAGAATGTTGTTCCATGATATGTCATGTTTACTGTATATATTCCTAATGCTAGATTAATAGGCATAACAAAACCACCATCATAAGAAGTTACAATATCGTAAGTTTTACTAGCACCACTACTTAAACGTGTGAATTTAACATCTACATGTTGACCTGCTATAGGATTACCTGTATTATCTGTTAATAGTCCAAATAACTCCCCATATCTATTAATATGTTTAGTAACACCATATGCTAGTAAAAATGATGATGTGCGTTGATCTATTTTAATAACACTAATATTGACAGGCCCTTCATTGCTTGGATTGTATGTTGTGTTTCCCATTGTAAGTCCATCATATGAGACTTGTGCAGTGTATTCCCCTTTTGCTAAGAATATTGGTATTTTAAAAGTACCTGTATAATCTGTTACAATATCATATACTTTACTTGCACCACTACTTAATCTTGTGAGATTTATAGATAAATGTTGACCAATTAATGAGTTTCCATTTGAATCAAGGAGTGTTCCTGTGAAGTTTTCACCTACTCCCTCGTCAACAATTGTATTTTCAATATTGATTTGAGTATCTTCACTTATTATAATATTGTCATTATCTGTAGCACTTACACACCCCATAGTTAAAAATAGTATTGAGAATATTAATAAAATTTTAAATTTCATAAAATAATTTATTGAAGTATTATTTTATAAAATTTTTTTAAAAAAAAAAGAATAAAGTTCTCCTTTAAAAAAGGAGAAAAAGAATTTTTTCCAAAATTATGGAGTTATTGTTAGTTTTACAGTTGTTATAGCACTACTATAAATATCAGTTCCATCATATGTGCAAGCTACCGAATAGTCACCTATTGCTAGTCCTATAGGTAAGTAGTAGTTTCCATTTGCATCTGTTGTTACTGTGTATGCTTTGGATACGTCTGATGCGATACGTGTTAATGTTAATGTTACTTTTTGGTTTGCAAGTGGTGTTTGATCTTCTAGTGTGAGTTTTCCTGTGAAGTTTTTGTTTAAGATCCCTTCACCAGAATATTTTTGTCTGTAGTCTTCTGCTGTTAGTATTGTAGTGGTTTTATTGTCTTTTTTAACTGTTATGTTTGTTATTGGTGCGCCACTATATTTTAGTGAGTTGTATCCATTGAAACTTGCTTCTGCTGTGTATTGGTTTGGTGCAAGGTTTATTGGTAAGTAGTAGTTTCCATTTTCATCTGTTGTTACATTGTATGTTTTGTTTAGTCCTGTATCTAGACGTGTTAGGACTATTGAGACTGTTTGGTTTGCAACCCCATTTCCTTGATTGTCTAATAGTGTTCCTGTTAGGTTTCCTGGATTTGTGTATACTCCTGTGTAGTCTTGACAGCTTATGTTGGTTTCATTTGTATATGCAGTAAATGCTTTTAGACATACTGCAGTGTTATTTAAGTAACTTACACCCATTCCATAACTTACGAATTGCATTGCTAGTACGTCAAATGCAACATCTTCCCATACTTCACCATCATAACTTACATATGAGTGTTCTAATTCTGCTGTTGCTTTACTTGATAAATCATCAATACGTGTTTGTACTGCAATTGGTGTGTAGAATCCTGGTGTGTATAATTTTACTGCTATTTCAAAAACATCTCCGGTTCTTAATGTGACATATTTATCTAATTTTATTGTGTGATATCCTGGTTCGTTTATGGTTCCATTTGTTGTTGCTACTAATTCATCGTTTAAGTAGATGTATGCAGTGTATTCTGATTGTGGTGATGAGGTTATAATAGAAAATGCTGAGAGGGGGGTCATCACTTTCTGATGTGAATCTGTTTTTAAACCATGCGGTTTCATTGTTAAATCCAATAAATGTTTCTGTAGCACCTAATAGGCCATAATAGTATATGTCTTTATAGTTGTCTGTATTTTCCACAACATTCATTGTAAAACCAGAATTTGAATCTGAAAAGAGTGTTGCATCATAATATGAGATATAGAAGTAACCTTCTTCTCCCACTTTTGATCCCCAACTGTTTTTAATTATAAATGCTCCATCTGCTGGAGGCTGACCATATCTGCTATCAAAATTACTTGCTGGATAATTATCATCCCAACCTACTAAAAGTACTCCATGACCAATATTTGATGGTATAGGTTCGGTTTAAATTTGATATATTTTTTATATTATGAGTTAACATATATTTTAATAGGTGATTTATATTATGAATGGTATTTCAACTACTAAAATGTATAAAAATAATCAAACGGTAATTCCATCTTTTATAAGAAAAAAATATGGAGTTTCTGAAAACACAATCATTACTTGGATAGAAGATGATGAAGGAAATATAACTGTGCATTTTAGAGAAAAAGTGAATTTTGAAGATATGTTAGGCGCTGGAAGCATGGTTAAAGAAAAAACAGACTCCGTACAATTAAAAAAGGAGTTATATAAATGAAAATATTTTTAGACACTTCATTTATAGCAGGTTTAATACTTCCAAATGACACTAACTATCCTAAAGCAGAAAAACTAATTAAAAATGATAATGTATTAAATAATACATTATACTCATCTAATTATGTTATAGATGAAATAATAACACTAATTGGATCTAGAACAAATTTAGAACTTGCTGAAAAAGGGTATTATTTATTAATCGATAATTGCATAATTTTAAATGAAGGAGATATTGATAATTTTAATAATAAGACCTTGAATATTTATAAAAAATATAATACTAACTTATCTTTTACTGATTGCTCTATTATCAATCTTATGAATCATTATAATATTAAAAACCTTTTAACCTTTGATAAATATTTTAAAAAAGTTGAAGGAATTAATGTAATTGATTAAATATAGTTTACTTAAATGAACTTAAATGTTTGAGTTTAATTACTTAAACTAGTTTACTTAAATGAACTTAAATGTTTGAGTTTAATTACTTGAACTAGTTTACTTAAATGAACTTAAATTTTGATAAAAAAAGAGTTTAGTTGAAGAATTTTTTCATAATTCTTCATTCTATTATTTTCCATCTTTTAACTAGTAACCTAACTAAAACAGGAATTATATTCTACATATATGGGAAATCACCAACAATATATTCATTTAATACATCTCCCAATTCTCTTTGACTAATATAACCCTCTTTGTAAGTTTTAGAATAACTTATAAATCTACTAATTTTTTCTTCAATATTAACCTTAAATAAATGATTTAAAATCCAATATGCTTTAATAAGAGCGCAATGATTTTTCTCAACATCTTTCAATACATATGTATCTCCTTCAGAAATATTGAAAAACAAATTAAAATTCCCAGAATCACACAAGCTATAATTTATATTTGAAATTTCTTTATAATCAAAAATTTTATCACCAAATCTAGGGCCAAACAAATCTGTTTTAATACTAAACTTAATTTTAGTCTTCTCAACAGTAACATCCACTCCATAATTTGTGGTTTTTGCAAAAAGAAAGTCACTTACATAAATAGGCATGGAAGATCTGAATTCATGTAAATTTTTAAACTCATACCCATTAAGAAGACATAATCTAAAAAATGATTCAAAAACATCACTAAATTCACTATTAATTTCAAATCCTGCAGGTTCTTTAGCTGGTTTAACTATTGGATCTTTTTTAGGAACAATTATTGGTTCTTCTTTCTTATATTGTTTTTCTATATGCGAATAATATTCTGTATCATCCTTTTTTAGTTCTTCATATCTTTTCCCATATTCAGAACCTATACAATCTACAAGATCTTGTTGAGTTTTAAAATTACTTGTATCTAATTTCTTTGTTTTTAATATATTATTGTATAAAGCTTTAATATCTAACTCCATTAACTCATCAAGACGATTTTCAATCTCATCATCATTTAATTTATTATTTTGAATTTCTAAATCAAGAATCTTAGAGTATAAGTTAATTTCTGTATAATCGGGAAGGTTGTGAAGTTTAAGTTTATTTGGAAATTCATTAGTTAAAAGATTTTGTTTTATTCTTTTAGATTCTCTTATTTTATCTCTTTCAGCTTTTTTAGCTAATCTTTCCTCATCATCATTATTTTTAAAGAAAAAATTCATAGTAATCAATTAAATTTTATTTTAAAAAATTTCCCATACCACATGTCTCTTTTATTTTTTTTAAAATTCTGTTTTATCTACTCTCGAACATAGTTTATGACAGTAATATAATTAAAACAGATAATTTAGTTATCATTATTGTTGTTTTATTTAAGTTACTGCTAAAAACATAAAAATAATAAACTCATTTAAAGTATATAATTCATTTATATCAGGTTTCAGAGTGATTGAGTTCATTCTATCTTTAAAATCTTGTCAAGACCAGACATCTTAAATATTTTAGTTATTGCATCATTAACATTTTTTATAGTCATAGGAATGTTATTAGGTTTTAATTTCTTTTGAGTTGCAATTAAAACACGAAGACCTGCACTAGAAATATATTCCAAGTTAGTGAAATCCAGAATCAATGAATCAAATCTTCCCATCTCATCATTTATTTCATTTTCAAAATCAGGTGCTGACACTGTATCAATATGGTCTCCAATTTCTATAGTTAATTCTTTATCATCATATCTCTTTATTAGGTTCATTATTTCACCAAGAATATGCATATTTTTTATTAATTTTAATTATGGTAAATTATATAGTAAATATTTTATAACTTTAATTTATATAAATTACATATATTGATAAGTATACTTTACATTTTATATATTTTAAGTTAAACAGATAAGGTTAATAAATCATTATAATATCCCATAGCATATAATGAGATAATTTTATGATTAATATTTATTTGTAAATTTAATAAAGGGATAACTGATATTTATGGTTGAATTGGACTCTAAGAAATATTTAGCTTCCAAAATTAACAATTTTGATGAAGCTACATTACTATCTCCGAATATAAATGGAAATAAAGAAAATACTAAAATTGATAAATGTACTTTTGAAATATTAAAATCTGATGAACTTAATAATTTTTTAAATGATATTATCATTTCAACTGATGACTTGATTCTGGCCAGTACTCTGTTGACATTAAATAAATTCAATTTCACTTCTGAAAATTTAATTTTTTTAACAAACAATGTCCCATTTGCAGGCATTTTCAAAAATAGGAACATTTCAATAAAAGACTACCTAAATTTTATTCATGATGAATATATAACTGCTAAGAAATTCTTTAAAACAGATGAAAATGATGAAGTTCTTAAAGAGTATGGAATTGTTCCTGAATTTTATTATAGTTTCAATAATGACCTGAATTTCAACAATTCTCCTTCCAACTATCTAAAAGTTAATGAAACTGATAAAAAAATCAGTTTAATCTTATATTACAATGAAGAATTATACTCAGCAGAATATATTGAAACATTTCTTGATTCATGCAATAAAATTATTGGACAATTCATAAACAATGACTTGACGAAGTTCAGATTATGTGATGTGGAGCTTGTGACACAATCTGAAATTCCAACATTCCAACCTGTGGAAAATCCATTCATACACAAACGCTTTGAAAAGCAGGTTGAAAGTAAAGGGGATGACATAGCACTAGTTTCAAATGGAGAAACCTTAACATATAATGAGCTAAACCAAAGGGCAAATCGTGTTGCTAATTCACTTATTGAAATCGGTGCCAAACCTAAAAGCAACATTCTTGTAATGCTTCCAAGGGACAGTAAGCTAATATCCACAATACTAGGAATATTCAAGGCAGGATGTTCATTTATTCCTATAGATTTGGAATATCCTATAGAAAGAATCAAATATATTTATGAAAACAGCCAAGCCGATTATATCATTACCAATGATGGAACATCAGATGAAAATTTAAGTATTAATGAATTGCTTAAGGGAGAAAATACATCCAATCCAGATGTTGATGTCTCTCCAGATGATTTAGCATATATGATTTACACTTCAGGTTCAACCGGAAAACCAAAAGGTGTAATGATTTCTCATAAAAATGCATGTAATCAGGTTGAAGGAAATCCGAAATGCGAATATGACAATTTATTAAGCATTGCAACAATTGCATTTGACACATCCCTTGAAGACCTATTAACAGGCCTGACCAATGGAATTAAAATTATATTCGCAAATGATGAAGAGATTAAAAATGTAGTTGACTTAATTAATCTGATTAAGAAAAACAAACCACAGGTAATGGAATTCACACCTTCCAGACTGTTATCATATCTTGAAGTTGAAGAGTTCTGTGATGTTATAGATTGTGCAAAATGTATTGTTATGGGAGGAGAACAATTCTCAGCCAAGGCATTTAATGGAGTAAAACAGTACTGCAATGCAAAAATATACAACAGTTACGGTCCGACCGAAGCAACAATCGCATCCAATTATAAGGAAATAACAGATTCAGACAATATCACAGTTGGACCTGCTCTCAGAAACTATTTAACCGATGTAAGAGACATCGACGGTAAACTGTTGCCTAAAGGAATTATGGGAGAGCTTTATATTGGTGGTGTTGGTGTAGGTAAAGGTTACTATAACATGGATGATAAAACCAAAGAGGTGTTCCTGACCATAAATGATATTCCATACTATAGAAGTGGAGATTATGCAATTGAGCTTCCTAATGGAGATATTGATATTAAAGGAAGAATTGATAATCAGATTAAACTCAGGGGTTTAAGAATCGAAATTGGTGAAATAGAATCTAATATCGCCAGATTTCCAAGTATCAAACAAACTGCAGTTGTTATTAAGGAAATCAATAACACCGAGCACTTATGTGCATATTTCACTTCTGAAGAAAAAATAGACATTCCTTTATTAAAACGATATCTTCAAAATAAATTGACCAAATACATGGTTCCTTCAGTGTTCATGCAACTGGAAGAAATGCCACAAACCCCTAACGGAAAAACCGACCTTAAACAGTTACCTATTCCAGAATTGAATTTGGAAAATATCAAACCTGAAAATGAAACAGAAGAAAAAATATTTAAAATTACTTCAGAGCTTTTAGGTACTGATGAATTCGGTACAACTGATGATTTATACAATCTCGGTTTCACATCTTTAACATTAATGAAATTAAATTCAAGAATTTATAATGAAACTGATGTTAACCTCGATGTAATTTCATTATTTACAAATCCTACAGTTAAAAACCTGGCAGATAAAGTTGATAATAATATAACTAATGATATTGACATTAACAGAATAGTTGATGATGCATACGATATGGAATACTTCCCCTTAACTTCAAATCAATTGGGTATTTACTATGAATGTGTGCAGACTGATAAAATCAAATACACTTTGCCATATGCAATACGATTTGACAATAGTATTAATCCATATAAACTCAAAGAGGCTATAATAAAAACAATTGAAATACATCCATATCTTAAAACAAGAATAGTAAATGTGGAAGGACAATTGAAACAAAAAAGATGTGATGATATAGCAATTGATGAAATTGAAATCGTTGAAGTCGATTCAATATCAAATAAAGAACTAATGGAAAATGAAGTCAAACCAATACCGATCGAGGACAATCAATTATTCCGCTTTAAAATCTATAAAACTCCTAATGAAACCATTCTATTCTCTGATTTCCACCATATAATTAATGATGGTGCATCACAAAACAATTTCTTTGAAGATGTTGGAAAAGCATATGAAGATAAAGAAATCGAATCTGAAAACGTTGACGGATATATATACAGCCTCATTGAAGAAGAAACTGCAGTAAATGAAGTTTCTGAAAAATACTTCAAAAATAAATTAACTGATGGAATAGAATCTACAGTATTGACACCTAATCTAACTGGAAATCCTGAAATTGGTGAAATAAAAATCCTTCAGGATACAATCGATTCCACTTTCGTTAGACATTTCTGTCAAGACCATTCCATAAGTCCGAACACATTATTCATGGCGGCTACAATGATATGTCTTAATAAATTTACCTTCAGTGATAAATCATTAATTACAACAATTTTCAATGGCAGGGCAAATCCTGATTTCTACAAAACACAGGGAATGCTAGTTAAAACATTACCAATAGTTGTTAAAAGTGAAGACAGGAAAATGATAATTGAAGATTTCATCAAAGTAGTTGATAAAGCTTGGAAAGATGCTTTGGTTCACAGCAATTATCCGTATACCAAGCTTTCAGAAGATTATCAATTGAAACCTGAATTCTTCTATTCATTCAATGAGGAAATGGATCATGACATAATTAATATTAATGGTAAAAGTTATGATTCAATTCCTTTAGATGGTACTGCCACTACAGATTATAAAATTAATCTGGATTTCTATGATGACGGGCAAAACATTTCAGTATATCTTGAATATAATAATCAACTTTATACAGAAGATTATGTTAAAGAATTTTTAAGAGCTATAAAATATGTATTGATTCAGTTCTTTGTAAATGATATGGATAAATTACGTATTGAAGATATTGAATTGGCAGATTCATCTGACATTCCTAAATTTGAACCTGTTGAAAATCCATTCTTACATAAACGTTTTGAAAAAATGGTTGAAACTAAAGGTGATGAAACAGCACTTATTTCAAATGGAGAATCATTAACATATAATGAATTAAACCAAAAAGCAAACAGTATCGCTAATGCACTTATCAAAAGAGGAGTGAAACCCAAAAATAATATTTTAATTAAGCTTCCAAGAACCAGTGATTTGATAGCTTCAATTTGGGGTATATTAAAAGCAGGATGTGCATTTATTCCAGTAGACCCTGAATATCCTAAGGAAAGAATTAACTATATTTTTGAAAACAGTCAGGCCGAATATATTATTTCTAATGAAACAAATGATGTATCAATTGATATTAAAGAACTTTTAGATGAGAAAAATGTTGAAAATCCAGATGTTGAAATCTCTCCTGAAGATTTAGCTTACATGATTTACACTTCAGGTTCTACCGGAAATCCTAAGGGTGTAATGATTTGCCACAGAAACATCTGCAATCTAATTAAAGATTATCCTAAAACATTTTATAAAAAAGACTTAAGCATGACCACAATATCATTTGATGTTGCATTGGAGGACATTTTAACAAGCCTTACTGGTGGTGTGAAGTTAATCTTTGCAAACGATGTTGAAATCAAAAACACTAATGAATTGGTTAAATTAATAAACCAACATCAACCAGAAGTTATAGATCTGACTCCTTCAAGATTGTCTGCATATCTTGAATCAGAATCATTCTGTGAAGCAATCAAATGCTTGAAATGCATATTCCTTGGAGGTGAACAATTTTCTGCAACTACATATCTTGAACTAAGAAAATATAATAAAGATGCTATTGTATACAACAGTTATGGACCAACAGAAACCACAATCACCTCAAACAATAAAATCGTAACTGATGTAAATGATTTGACTGTAGGTCCTGCAATTCCGAATTATATAACTGAAGTAAGGGATATTGACGGTAAACTGGTGCCTGATGGAGTAATGGGAGAATTGTATATTGGAGGACCTAGTGTCGGAAAAGGATATTACAACATGCCTGAAAAAACTAAAGAGGCATTTCTAACTATAAATGATATACCATATTACCGTAGTGGTGATTATGCTATAAAATTGCCAAACGACGATATCGACATTAAAGGAAGAATTGACAATCAAATAAAACTTAGAGGATTAAGAATAGAAATTGGTGAAATAGAATCAAACATTAATGAATTTGATGGTATTAAACAGTCTGTAGTTGTCATTAAAAAGATTGGTGGTAATGACCATCTTTGTGCATATTTCACAACAAATGAAGAAATAGATGTGGATGGATTAAAAAAGTATCTTAAAGATAGATTAACTGAATATATGGTTCCAACTGTATTTACTCAACTTGAAATTATGCCAAAAACACCAAACGGTAAAATAGATGCAAAATCTTTGCCTAAGATAAATATTGATGATTTAAAAGCAGAATATGTTGCTCCAACAACCGAAACAGAGAAAATTGTTGTAAAAGCATTTGAAAAAGTTTTCAATCAAGAAATTGGAATAAATGATGATTTCCTTGTAATGGGTGGAGATTCCCTAACTGCTATAAAAATACTTTCAATATTGACTGAAGAAGGTATCTCAATTACAGTGAGCACAATTATGAACAATAAAACTCCTTCTGAGATTGCAAGAATTATAGATGGTGGTGTGGCCGAGTATGGATTCAATTTAGCTAAAAAAGGAACCATCAATAAAAATCTATTCTTAATTCCTCCAATTAGTGGAACATCATTCATATATCTTTATTTAGTTGAAAATCTGGAATTTGAGGGCAATATTTATCTTATTGACGATTTTAAATATGATTTACCTCTTGAAGAAATGAAAAAAACAGATACAAAAACTGTGCTTGACAAATATTATGATGCAATAAAGGACTTGTTCCAAGATGGGGATATTATTGCAGGATATTCTCAAGGAGGCATATTTACAATGCTTCTTGCAAGTAAATTGGAGCAAGAAAAGAAGGTTGATAAATGTATTTTAATTGACACTGTCTTAAATTTCAAAGAAACAAATGAAGTTGATAGGGAAGAGGTAATGGGATTAATTGATATGGTACAAGCTACCGATTTTGATTTGGAAGAATTATCTCCAGAACCTTTTGACATATTTACTGAAAAAGTTGTAGAAGTATGTAGAATCAATTCATTATGGGATTTCGAACCAGTAACTATTGACTCACCAGTAATTTATTTAAGTACCACACCTCATGAGGAAGAATTGTACAATATAGCAAACAATCCAGAATTTGTAGTTATTGATGCAGATCATGTCTCAATTGTGGAAAAAGATGTTCCAAAAATAGTTAAATATTTCAAGTAAATTGATTATTGGAGATTATGTGATACCATGTCAAATAGGATTATTGACCATAAGTTTAAGGAAATCTTATTGCCTACAATACTAATTGCAATGGCTTTGAACATAACATCTATTGCAGATTCAAGTTTCGTGGCAAACTTCATTGGTCATAATGGGCAGGCTGCATTACAGGTATTTGAACCAGTAGTGTTGTTAATTACAATTTTTGAATGGTTATTCGGTCTTGGCGGGCAAATTCTGGCATTAAATAAAAAGGCAGAATTTGATGAAGATGGAAGTAACCATTATTATACTGCTGCATTATTAACGACTGTTGTGGTATCTGTTGTTTTGATGATTCTCTTTTTTGCATTTGAGAATACTTTAATTGCAGTTTTACATCCAAGTCATGATGTTGCCCCATTAGTTATTGCTTATGCAAGGTTTGCATTCATCAGTTTTCCTTTAGCTACCATATTGAGTGTTTTATGCCAATTCATTCGTGTAGACGGTCAGCCAAATTTGGCCTCAACATTAATCATAATTGCAAATGTTGTAAATATAATATTGGACTTTGTCTTTTTGGGATGTCTGCACATGGGTATTGAAGGAGCCTCACTTGCAACAGTTATAGGATATGCAGTTGGATTGCTTGGTGTTTTAAAATATTATTTCAATCCAAAAAGAACATTTGAGTTCACATTATCAAAATTACGAATCAAATCTTGGATTAAATCAACTGTTGAAATTATAAAAATTGGATCTCCCGGAGCAAGCGTAGGGTTATTTGACGTTATACTGGTTTATATAATGAATTTTATTATTGGCTCAGTTATGGGAACATTAGGGCTGAATATTTATAATGCCTGTGTAAATGCATTGCTTGTGATAAGCATTTTAGTCATTGGATTTTCAGAAACATTGTCTTCGATTGTTCCAATCTTTTATTCACAAAACGATTTTTATAACTTGAAGTATATTGTTCGAAAATCAATCATATGGACATTAATATGTTCTATCATATTTACAGCAATTCTATGGATTTATCCTGATGGATTTTTAATATTCTATAATCTTCATCATATGCCAAGTGATTCAACCATAGAAAACGCACTAAGATTATTCTCATTGTCTTTTATACCATTTACTTTTGTAAGTATATTGCTTTTCTATTATGAAGGAATTGAAAGGTTTGTTCCAGCAGGGGTGGTATCAATCATATCCACATTGATTGGTCCCTTACTGTTCACTTTTGTACTATATCAAATTATGGGGCCAAATGGTATCTGGCTGTCATTCCTATTTGGGACATTTTTAGCTTTGCTGGTAGCAGTATTATGCTCTAAATTTAGTGAAAGAAGAGAAAAAGAATATTATGGGTTATTCTATATTAAAAAGGATTTAATTCCAAAAACCCGAAATTATACCTTGGAAAACATTAATGATAGCACAAAAAATGAAATGTTTGATTATTTAAATGGTTTAAATACAAGTAATTCCGAATGTGAAAAGTTGGATGAAATATTGGAGTATCTCTTTGAAAATAATGAGGATGATATATTTGTTGAAATTTTAATAATCGATTATGACAATAATATATCAATTAACATCAAGGATGAGGGAAAAAGAGAAATCATTAGGGATAATGTTGAATTTTCTAATGATGAGCATATAAATTCCAGTGAGGTTTTGGGCCTTAATAATGTGGAATTAACCATTCCAAAAAAATAAATGATACATTTCATGATAATTTCCAAAAAATTGGAATAAAATCTAACAATATTGCAACACTTAAAATATAAACATCTTAATAAAAAAAATTCTAAAAAATCATAAAACATAAATTATGTTTTATTAGGTTACTACTAAAAACATGAAAATAATTTTATATTGCAAATATAACTAAACTTTAGATAAATTGTTTATATTATAAATGATATATTTTATTTTAAATATGTATTGAAATATCAATATAATTATTATATATTGATAAAATAATATATATTGAATTTCCAATATAAAATCTTAATAGGTAAAAAAATATGAATAAATTACCAATAGGCAACAAACAAGAACTAAATGAAGATGAATTTTTCAATAGAACACATGAAATATCAACTATAACCCACCTATTAGAATTAACAAGCCAAAATAATGCACCAAACATCCTTTTAACAGGAATTAGAGGTGTAGGAAAAACAGTTTTCATCAAAAAAATCAAAAAAGAAATACAAGATGATTACCTTGGAATATATATAGATTTTTCCAAAGCAGAATGCTACCAAAAAGACAATATGTCAATTATAGGGCTAATGGAATTTTATTATAATGAAATCATCAAAGAATGTAAAAACAGAAAATTAGATACATTAGATAAAAAAATCGAAAAATACTTCAAAACAAACAAATTTAAAATTAAAAATTATGGAAATATAAATGGAATACCATTCCCAATATTTGATAAAGAAACAAAAACTGAAGACTTAATTAATTTCACAATGGACTTACCAAAACAGATATATGAAGAAAATAAAAATAAAATAAAAGGAATAGTAATTTTTATTGATGAAATTCAGATAATTCGAGAATTAAATAAATATATGGAATCTTTTTTATGGAAATTTAGAAGTTTCATAGAAAATCAGGACAATATAGCATATATACTAGCAGGATCAATGAGTTTAGAAGATGAACTTATACCTCAAATTGCTAGCCAAGGCGGAGTATTTGGAGGTAGAATGTTTTCATTCCAATTAAATGTCTTTGGAAAAAATACCGTGAAAAAATATTTAAAAGAAAGAGCACCTGACTTAAAATTAACAGAAGAAGGGTTTAACGAATTTTACTCTTGTACCTCAGGAATTCCAGCATATATAAACTTTTTCGGCCTACTCCTTCCAAAAAATACTGAACTAAATGATAATGATATTAAAAACAAATTTGAAGATATGATATCAGTTTTATCTGTCCATATAATAAGTCTTTGGTCAAAATTATCAATTAAAGAAAAAGAAATTATAATTTCATTGCTAAATGGTTCATTAAAAAGAATTGATATTGCAAATGAAATTAATATAACAACCGGTGCCTTAAGCATATATTTAAATCATCTTAAAAATCAAGGTTTAATAAGATTCAAAAACAATAGATATGAAATTTGCGAACCTATGCTTGCAAGTTGGTTAAGAATTGAATATGAAAAAAATGGAATTTACCCATTTAAGTAAATAGACCCTGTAAAATTGTTGAGGGTTAGAACTTTTTTTCATATAATCTTGTTTTTTCGTTTTAGTTAGGTTACTAATAAAAAAAACATGAAAATAATCCATGTAGATATTGTAATTAATAATATAAATTATAAAAATCAAACTATTGTGGATGGTTCTGTTGTATTAGATATTCAAATCTTGCTGGCGGGACCTATGGCGTAAAAGTTACATATGCTAGTGATAATAGGTATGGTGGAAATTCCACTAATGGAATGTTTACTGTAGCTCCATTAAGTCCAACTATGAATATTGAAGCTGGAGATATTTTCTATAGCGAAGTTGAAGTATTAAATGTAAACTATCAATGCACCGGAACAGTAAATATTACAGTAAATAATAAAATAATTTCTTATGTTCCTTTAAATCATAGTGTAACTAATAATGATGCACTTGAAGATAGTGAATTTATAAATCTTATTTATAAATCTACTACTGTTGATATTAGTAATGGAATACTTATGCTTGCATTAAATTATGATGGAAAAACTTGGAACTCAATTAACTTACCAGTTGGTACTTGCTATAGTAATGAAAATTACACAACTGTTAATGCAAGTGAAGAATTTGAAGTTACCATCATAGGTAAGTGGAAGTGCAAATGACATTTATATAGGCGAAAATGCAATAATCAACATAGATATAATCCCAAACACAACTGGAAACATAACAATAACAATAGAAAATCAAACAAAAAACAACACAACACACCAAAAAACATAGGACTCACAAAATACCCAACAGAAAAACCCCAATATTAATACTACTAATAGCACTAATAACCATAAGAATAAGCATAAAAATAAAAAAGAAAACATAATCACTCAATTCCACCTTTTTTCTGCCAAACAAAGAAATAAATAAATAAAAAATTGGCAAAAACCCCACCACACATTAATCAAACTATAAAAAAACTTTTTAAATATAAAACAAATAAATAATGATATAAAATAGTTTTATTTATTCTATTTTTTCACTTTTTAACTAAAAATAAGATAAATTAATATCCATAACATTATTGGAGATAAAAGCAATGGAAATTTATCATGGGAGTACAGAAATAGTAAAACATCCAGAAATTAGAATTAAAAAATTCAATAAAGATTTTTATTTTGGATTTTATTGTACAATTTTAAAAAAACAAGCATTAAGATGGGCAACACGATTTGGAGAAGGTTATTTGAATATTTATGATTATGAAAGTAACAATTCACTAAAAATCTTAAAATTTGATGAAATGAATGAAGAATGGTTAAACTTCGTTGTTGCATGTAGAAGAGGCATATCTCATGATTATGACATTGTGGAAGGACCTATGGCAGATGATACAATTTATAACTATATACAAGAATTTTTAGATGGAAAAATTTCAAGAGAAGCTTTCTGGGCATTGGTAAAATTTAAGTACCCCACACATCAAATCTGTTTTAACACGGAAAAAGCACTTAAAACAATAAAATTCAAGGAGGCAAAGAAAGTTTATGGATAAAAATAACAATGCATTATTTTATACTTGTAGTTTAATAGAATTCATATCAAGACAAACGAAAAATCATTGCAAAGATGTAATTAAATTCTTAGGAAATGATTTAGAAAGAATATATAACTACTCTGATGTATTTCATTGTGAACCAATCGCAAAAGTAGCAGATGATTTTATAAATCGATCAAAAATACCCCTGGGGAATTATGATAATATTTCTAAATGTAAATATGAAATACCTGATTACTGGGATATTGGTGAAGTATTTGAAAGATTAATAGAAGATTCTTACGATGAAAAAGATGTTTTTTTAGGAATACATGAAGTATATAACTCATGGTTTGCAAATGAAATTTTTAATTTTAATTCAGATTTATATTATCAACCAAGGGATTATCTAGCAGAATGTTATAAACATGGTGAAATTTTACTTTCATAAAACATTAAAAAAAAATACTGTAATAAGTTTGAAACAAGTGTAAATATATTTTTCGTATTTCTTTAAAATAATCCTATTTTTTGATTGTTTTAGTTAGGTTACTAATAAAAACATGAAAATAATATAAAGTAGTAAATTTTATGAAAATATTAAGAGAATTTACTGGGGATCCACAGTATACAAGTGAGCAGGATAAAGAGGGGAGCAGGTATTATCCTAATTTAACCTATTACAAGACAGATATAAAAGACCCTATAACCCATAAAACAATAAAAGAGAATGTTTTAACAAGTGATTTTTACTTAAATTACTATGAAAATACATTAGAGGAGGACTGAAACACTATTAAAACCGATTATTTCACCTATAATAATGTAAGATTAATTATTAAGTTTTAGTTAGGTTACTGCTAAAAACATGAAAATAATTCTAATGGTAAAATATCAATAATGGAACATATTATTCTTATATTAAAACATTGAA
>CAYSIF010000002.1:0-86512 GCA_964431035.1 uncultured Methanobacteriaceae archaeon
ATAAAAAAACAAGCAAAAAATAAAAGAAAAAAATCTTAAGTTTCTAGCAATGAAACCTATTCACATTTTTTTTAACAATAGCTCTCTAGGGAGAATTATAAAAATAAGATAAAAAAATAAGTTAAATAGAAAAATAGTGAAAAAGTAGATTGTATTTTTAATCTACAGTAATAATTTTAAGAGTATCAGGTTTTTTAACAATATGTCCTGATTTAAATGCAACTAAATTTTCAATACCTTTAGATGCAGAAATATCTGCTAATCTTTGAGATACTACTCCATCAAAAATAATAGTTTTTGCATTTGGATTATTTTGTTTAAGCTCATCATAAAGATTCTCAACATCTATTTCCTTAATAACATTTAAAGAATCATCTAAGATTTCACTTTTTCCAGTTCCACTTAATTTCATTAGCATATTTTTCATGGAACTTAATCTACTAGGTTTTTTAGGCTTAGCAATAGGTTTTTCAAATTTCTTATTATTATTTTTCACATATTGTGTATTGGTATTGTTTTGCCTATTATTTCTCCTATCATTTTTATAGGAATTATTGTTTGTCATTTGTTCAAGAGGTATTTTATTACGTAATGCAATCATAACTTCATCTTTTTCTAAATCTTCTACTTCTTTACCTCTTGGAGCTTGAGTTACGTAATCAACATCTCCTACTTGTATAAGTTCTTTAAGTATTAATTGGCCACCATGATCTCCATCAACAAATGCTGTAACGGTTCTGTGTTTTGTTAGTTCTGCAACATCTGCAGGGATATTAACACCTTCAACTGCAACTGTATTTCTAATTCCATATTTAAGTAAATTTAAAACATCAGATCTTCCTTCCACTACAATAATTGCATCGGAGGTATGAACATTTGGTCCTGCAGGTAATTTGTCTTCTCCGTATTCGGATATTTCATTTACTCTCATGGATTCCCTAATTTCTTCAATCATTTTCATACTTTCAGGGGATACAGTTTCCATCATTCCGTTGTAAATTTCTTTTGCTCGATTCATTACTTGTTGTCTTTTAACTGCTCTAACGTCTTCGACTTTGAGTACTTTTATTTTTGCTTCGCAAGGTCCTACACGGTCTATGGTTTCGAGTGATGCTGCAAGTATTGCGGTTTCAATGCGGTCTAAACTTGATGGTATTACTATTTCTCCTTTTGCTCTACCACTATTGGAGTGTAAAATTACTTGTATTCTACCAATTCTTCCAGTTCTTTGAAGTTCTCTTAAATCTAAATCATTGCTTAATAATCCTTCAGTTTGGCCGAATACTGCACCTACAACATCAGGTTTTTCAACAATTCCATTAGCATTTATTTGAGCATGTATTAGGTACTTAGTTGTTGTCAATTCTTCTCCTTTTCCCATTTTAACCCCTCTATGTTTTTTTAATATTTTTTTGTAATAAAATAATTATTATAATATTTGGATTATTTATTATTTGCAAGATAATAATACATTATTTACTTATAATACTTGCTTTTTTGACTAATATTGGGAAAAAATAGTATTAATTTTTAGGATTTTAATTCTTTTTTTATAGTAGAAAAAAATTATATTAATATTTTTTTTTAGAAGTTTTTTTTATGAAAAATAAATATCTTTTTGAAAAAATATTATTTATCTAAAAGATTTTTATATTTATTAAAATTTTCAATCAAGTTAATTATTTTTTATTAAATTTTTTTTTATTATCTTAAAAGAAAATTAATTATGTATTGATTTTTATAAAAAATTCATTTTTTTTATATGTATTCTTTTTTTAGTTTAAATTAACCCTTTTTTTTAATAAATATCTGTAAATAATATTTTTATTATCTATTTTTCACACTCCTATTTTATTATTTTTTTTATTATAGTATAGTTTTTTTTATGAATGATAATTATTAATGTAAAATAATTTTTTTTTTTTAATATAATTTTTTTTGTAAAAAAAATCATTAAACCCAAAAAAATATTTTTTTCTCATTATTAATTTTTTTTGAGTATTATAATTTTGTAATTGTTTATAATATTATTATCTACTTTAATTATATGTAACAAGAACTATATAAAAATATATTATAGTAAAAATTTTTAAGGAAGGATTTTAAGTTGAATAAGAGAAAAATATCTGCAAAACATTTTATTAAAGATTTTCAAGATAATTCTGATGATTCTCATGAATCTAACAATGATGCTTGTGATAATTCTTCAAAAAAAACTTTTGATATGGATAACTTAATTTTAAATGAATCTAAATCCAATATTCTTGAATATGATGAATTAACTGAAATATTAAATAATTGTTCTTCTTGTCAATTATCTGATGCACTTAAAGGAATATCTGGAAGTTACGGAGTTATAAAAGGATTAAAACCTGTAAATAATAAAAAAACATATGGTAAAGTTTTCACAGCAAAAACAAATCCTGATGATTGGGGAACTTCAATCTTAGCAATCGATCAAGCAGAAAAAGGCGACTTCTTATTAATAGATTCTATAGGTGACCTTATAGCAATATGGGGAGAATTAGCATCAAAATATGCTGAAAATAATGGCATAGTCGGTGTTGGAATATATGGAGCTTCAAGAGATATTGATGCATTAATCAATATAGACTTCCCAGTATTCTCATTAAACACAACTCCTAATGCAGGAACCCCAAAAGGCGAGGGAAAATTAAATATAAATTTAAATCTTGATGATTTAATAGTAAAACCTGGAGATTTTATCTTTGGAGACGAAAGTGGAGTAGTTGTTATTCCTAAAGAATTATTCTCAGAAGTAATATACCAAACAAATCAGATAAAAATTAATGAAATGAAAATTATTGAAGAACTTACAAAAGGAAACTCATTATCTGATATTGTTTTTTAAATTATTTTTTTCTATAATCATATACTTTAGTAATTTATTTAAATAGGAAATTTTAATTATATATAATATTAACTAAAAGTTTATATATGCTCACTAATAAAATATTAAAGGTATATATAAATTTGAACTGATTTTTTATGAAAGTTTTAGGAAAAACATCACATATTGCAAATTCAGGTAAACTAATTGTTATAACAGATAAAACACCACCTGCAGGAGCAATAGTATTTGATAAAAATAAAACTAAAATAGGAAAAATAAATGATATATTCGGACCAGTAAAAACACCCTATGTATCAATAAGACTATTTAAATCAACAAACATAGAAAATCTAAAAAATAATTTTGGTGAAGAAGTATACATATCACCATCAAACAAAAAAAAGAAACGGGGGAATAAACCACGAAAAACGAAGAACAAGAAAAAATAAACAATGTATCTGCATCAGAAAAACAATCAAGATGTCCTGAATGCGGTTCAGAAAACTTACTAGGTGATTACGAACGTGCAGAAGTAATATGTGCAGACTGTGGTTTAGTTATAGATGAAAATCTAGTAGATATGGGTCCAGAATGGAGAGCATTCGACCACGAACAAAGAGACAAACGTACAAGAGTAGGGGCTCCAATAACATACACAATCCACGATAAAGGTCTAAGTACCATGATCGATTGGAGAAACAAAGACATCTACGGAAGAGACATCCCAGCAAGAAACAGAGCACAATGGTACAGACTCAGAAAATGGCAAAGAAAAATAAGAATCTCTGGAGCAACAGAACGTAACTTAGCATTCGCACTAAGTGAACTCGACAGAGACTCCTCAAGATTAGGATTACCAAGAAGTGTAAGAGAAGCAGCATCAGTAGTATACAGAAGTGCAGTAGAAAACAAACTAATCAGAGGAAGAAGTATTGAAGGAGTAGTAGCAGCATCACTATACGCAGCATGCAGAAGATGCAAAGTCCCAAGAACACTCGATGAAATAGCAGAAGTATCAAGAGTAAGTAAAAAAGAAGTAGGAAGAACATACAGATTCTTAACAAGAGAATTAGGAATTAAACTACCTCCAACATCCCCAGTAGACTACGTTCCTAGATTCGCAAGTGAACTAGAATTATCTGGAGAAGTACAATCAAAATCCATAGAAATAATAGAAAAAGCAATGGAAAAAGGACTAACATCAGGTAGAGGACCAACAGGAGTAGCAGCAGCTGCACTCTACATAGCATCAGTATTACTCGGAGAACGCAAAACACAAAGAGACGTTGCAGAAATCGCAGGAGTAACAGAAGTAACAATCAGAAACAGATACAAAGAACTAACAGAACAATTAGATATGGGAGTAACATTATAAAAAAATACTCTCAAATATCTTACTCTTTTTTTTAAAAAAATTAATAATCCTTACTATATTTTTGAATATCCTTTTCTAATTCTTTAAAAATAGCACTATTATCAGTATTCTTATTCTTATTCAAATTAACCTTATAATCTTCAAGATTATCAATAAAACTTTTAACAAGCTTACTATTTATCTGGTCATGATACTCACCATAGCCTAACTTCTCAACATAAAAACCATTTAAAATCTGCTCAAAATTACCTTCTGCAGGAATACTATAAACTGGCTTTTTAAGATAAATAGCCTCAGAAATCATAGTAAAACCTCCATTAGTAATAATTGCCTTAGCACAACGCATATCTTCATAAAAAATATCTTCATTAAATTTACGATAAGTTAAATTACCTTCAACACACTCTTTATTAAAACCATAAACAATAAACTTCTCATCAATATCTTTAAGATTATTCATTAACTCAATATTAGAATCACTAGTCTGATAAATAATAATATAATCCTTATCCTCAGGTTTTAAGGACATAATCTCCTCACGAATTATTGGAGGATAAAGAACACTTTTTTCAGGATTTTTCAATGGAGGTGTAAAAAAACTAGTTAAAATATGTTTAACAGGTCGTAGAATATATGCCTTAGTAACAGCTTTAGCAAATAAACGATCTTTCTTATGGAATGGAGGATACTCATACCTAGTTTGAGTAATCATATGAATATTACCTATACTAATTAAAGGAACATTAATCAATTTACTAAGAATACTAGAATAATTCTCAAAATCTGAAATAATTATATTTGGCTTAAATTCTCTTGATTTTTTATATAATATATCATAACCTTCTTTTAAATTAGTAGGATTAGTTTTAACAGCCCTAAACAAAGTTTTCTTATTCCTAACCTTATTATTCTCATAAATAGTGTTAAAACCACCAATTTCATAAACATTATCAAATTTCTCATTTAAATATTCATACGCTCGATTACTAGAGAAAACATAAACATCATGATGTTTTTTTAATTCTTTAATAACAACACCACTTCTTACAGCATGACCCATACCTTCTCCACAAACAGAATAAAAAATTCTTTTTCTTTTACTAGACTTTGATATATCACTTGAAGGCACAGTCTGAAGTGCAGTATTATTAACAGCAACACTTGTCTCAAATTCATCATCAGCACTGGAACTTGCAGTAATTTTATCAAGATCCTCTTTTTCTAAAGGAGTTATTGGGTCATGTCCAAAACCATAATTTAACTCTTCAGCACTGGTTTTTCTACCTCTAAAATCATTAAAAGTACTTTTACCATAAATTTTAAGAAGATTATATAATCCCTCTTCCTCTAATCTTCTAGTAGAAACACCAATACGTGGTTTTCTAAGAACTTTAAACTTATCAATCCTAGCTATACGTTCTATATAATCAGTATCTTCTCCAAAATTTAAAGACTCATCAAAACCACCAATACGCTCATGCAAATCTCTTTTAACAATTATACCATAACATCCAGCACCATGAGGTTTAATATTCTCAACAGCAATCATAAACCAATTAGCAAAATCATGGAGAATAATATCTCTTCTATTCTTAGAAAGAGGAGTCATTTGTGTTATACTAATACCTAAACCTTCCTCTTCAAATTCATCAACAACCTCTTCTAAATAATTTCTAGTAAGCATTAAATCTGAGTCTAAAAATATTAATATATCTCCAGTAGCAACCTTAGCACCATTATTACGACCTACAGCAGGCAATCCTCCAGAAACAACTTTACAACCATAATCTTTAGCAATATCAACTGTACGATCTAAAGAATTATTATCTGCAATAATAACTTCATAATCAGTAAATTTTTGTTCTTTAATACTTTTTAAAAGAGGTGGAAGATAATTTTCTTCATTATACGTTGGTATAATAATACTTACTTTCATTAGATACCATTCTCCTAAATTACTATAAATTATATCATTTCTATCATAAATATGAATAAGTATTCCAACTCAAGGTATAATATTCACATTCACCCTTTAAATTTTCACCTAATTTATTTTCTAATTCCATCTCATTATAACTGGAATTAAACTCAACATTTAAACTATTATCTGTACTAACAATTTTTATAGTATCAAAATGACTTAAATCAACATTTTCAGGATTCACAATATCTGCTTCATAATATTCTGGATTAGATCCTACAAAAGCCACACTAAGTCTTAAAAGTATAATAAAAAGCAAAATTAGATGAGGAATTATATTTCTAAGACCTGCTTTATAATCAGTGAAATGTTTTATAACATATGGATCATCTTCAACATTTTCACACCAATCCTTTTTATTAAAAGCTTTTCCTGCCCAATATTCTAAAGTATTTGAATTATATTTTTTCACTATTATTAAATACATTCCTCCAAGAAATGGTGTTGAAAAAAATCCTCCATCAATTAATCCAATAATCCCAATACTTAATGCAAGACATAAAACAATCCTTGTGTAAAAACTCCGATTTTGAACTGCTTTAACCATCATTAAACCAGTAATAGGGATTAAAATAAATAATAACTTAATATAAAATGGAATGTATTGTTCAAGAGAACTTCCAGTATGAATACCTGTAGGAATAGCAGTTAAGATAGTATTAATAATAACACCAAAAACAGACTTATAAACATGAGAATGAAGAATACTAGTACTAGTCATAGTAGGATCCATAGCATTAAAAATAGTAAAAACACCAAGATGTAAACTATAACGAATATTAACTTCACTTATTAAACCACAAACTCCTAAAAAGAATAATAAAATAAAAACTAACCTTAGATAATCATCGGTTGTTCTTCTTAAAAATTTAGGCCAGGGTATCTTTTTAATTATACTGTAATTCTCAAGCTCACTAACTATTAAAAAAAATCCATAAATAAAGAAAAATAAAATATCCTTACCTTTAGAAGAACCCATTAATAATGGTTGTGTAAGCATCCGTATTCCATTATCTAAAATATTGGTAAAAAATAATACTAAAGATATTATAATAAGTATAATACCAATTAAATGAACCTTGTTAAGTTTAAACATATTTATTTTTCCCATTTTTCCTGTAATTTAACAAAAAGAATAATTTATTACATAATTTATATTTTTAATATAATAATATTTTTTTTATCATTATAAACATATAATAAATATATAATAAAAAAAATTACATTAATTCATAATAAAATTGGAGATTTTGCCTATTTTAACAGTATTATATATTTTTTCATTAATTATTATTGGAATATTAGTGGGATTATGCTCAGGACTCTTTGGAGTTGGTGGAGGATTCCTAATGGTTCCTTTACAATTTTTTCTTTTAACTTCCAACAATATTAACCCTGATATTGCACTAATCATCTCTTTTGCAACAAGTTTAGCAATCATAATCCCAACATCCATAACAAGTGCATATAAACATAATAAAGAATTAAACAATATTCTTAAACCAGGATTACTCCTAGGATTATTTGGTATAATTGGTGGTTTATTAGGAGGATTCCTTGCTGTTAGAACACCTACAAAAATATTACAAATAATATTTGGAATTTTATTAATAATAATTGCAGTAAAAATGTTTACAGATAAAAATATGAAAAATAATTCCAAAAAACATGAATTAAACATTATCTTAGAAGCAATAATTGGAATATTTGTAGGAATATTCTCAGGTTTATTAGGTGTTGGTGGAGGAGTAATTATAATACCAATACTTTCAGTATTTATAGGATACTCATTAATTGAATCTATTGGAATATCCTCAATTTTCATATCACTAACAGCAATAGGGGGTATGAGCTCTTATATTATATCTGGATTTAATATAAGTCCACTACCTTACTCTTTAGGATATGTTAATTTAATACATTTCATTGGAATTGCATTATTCTCAATACCATTTGCTTATATTGGTGCTTATTTATCACATAAAATTCCTATAAACTTAATACAAAAAATATTCTCAATACTTATTATATTAATGGCAATAAAAATGCTATTCTAAAAAAAAATAAGTTAATATTTTTAATTGTAGTTTACACCAGTACCATGAGCTGTAACTATACACATAGTACCTCTACCATCTATTACTTCATATCTTAAAGTTAAATCTAAAATACCATTACAATTATCCTTTTTAACATTATCTGCTAAATCAGATATAGCCTGGTTTTTAACTTTAATTAAATCTTTTAATAATCTTTCACTATTCTTTTCAAAACCCATAGGATTTTTTGCTTTATAAATAACTTTGCCCTCATAAATTCCTTTATATTCATTTATATCATATTCTTCAATATGGGTTGTGCTTAATAATAAAACTCCTAAATCATTAATATTAATTTTTAATGAGTCATCATAATTTGCAGCATCTTCCATACTTTTATTAAGATATTTATCTTTTCTAAAGAGAATTTTCATAAAACCATGTTCGTATAGAAAATCTGTAATCTTTTTAAATATTCCGGAAATGTATGAAATCACAGATAATGAAGTAATAATTATAAAATAGTTTATTAAAGTTGGAAGTGCAGATTGTAAAATAATAAAAATACTTCCAATTGTAATTACATTAACACCTAATGTTGGATTAGCTATAATAAAACCATAAACCACGGTAACAGCAAATAAAATAAATGCACTAACTGCACCAGTTGTCTCACCCATATATTTTTTCGCTAAATAAGTTTCAGCATATCCTGCTGCTAAAGGCGAGACTACTAATCCTAAATTCCAACCAAAAATTGCAATATTAAAAAATAAGAAAATCCAATAGGTCACTAATCCAGCTATTATCCCATTTAGAATACAAAATGTAGCCTCACTAATTTTATCAAGATTTGCTTGATTTTGTTTGCTTAATATCATAAAAAAAATTTTCTAATATTATTTCTCTTTTTTTTTTATTCGTAAGTTACAGCAGTTCCATAAGCAGTTACAAGGATAGTATTCCCCATAGTTCCGCCTAAATTATTGTATGAAATTTTCAATCCAATAATTGCATTAGCTCCAACTTTTGAGGCTTTATCTTTCATAATCTTGAGAGAATCTTTTCTTGCTTTACTTATTTCTTCTTGATAAGATGTTGTTCTTCCGCTAACAACATCTCTAACTCCTGAGAATAAATCTTTATAAACATTAGAACCTATTAATGATTCTCCTGTTACAAGACCATGATATTTGATTATATTTTTGTTTTCTATTGTATTTGTGGAAGATAAAAGCATTTAATATATTTCCATTATAATTTTTTTTATCTTAAAAATGTCATATATGCCCAAACGAGAACGAATACTACTAATACAGCAAATAATAGCATACGGGATTTTCTACTTTGTTTTTGTCTTATAGCAATTACTTTATCACATTCTGCAGAACATGTTTTTTCATCTAAAGGGATGCTTGTTCCACATACTGGGCAATGTTTATGAGGGTCTACTGCCATTTTTTATCAACTCCAAAAAAATAATTTTTTTATATAACCCGAGTTCCTATTTTTTCACCGTTAATAGCTTTAACTAAATTTTCAGGGTCTTCACCATTACATATAACGGTTTCTAATGAGGAACGTTTAATCATTTGTATTGCAGTCATATCAAATAATTCATATGTTCCTGCTTTAACATCTTTATCTTTTATAAGTTCTATCATTTCTTCTGCAGAAATTTCAGTTATTAATTCAGCATCATCATATTTATTAGGATCTTTTGTATACATTCCATCAACTGAAGTTAAATCAACTAAAAGATCTGCATTAACATACTCTGCAAGTATTGCTGCAACAGCATCAGTACTGTGTGCAGGTTCAGTACCTCCCATAACTACAATTTTATTCGTTGCAGAATATTCTAAAGCATCTTGGAAGTTATGTGGTACTTTAGGATATGCATAATTATCAAGTGCATAAATTAATAGTTTAGCATTAATTCTAGTTAATTCAATACCAATATCATCACATTTAGCTTCTCCAGAATCCAATTCTCTTAAGACTTTTATATATTCCCTTGCAGGTTTTCCTCCACCTACAACAATAAAAATTTCATGTTCTTCACTTAATGATTTTAATGTTTCAGCATACAATTTAAATTTTTTAGAATCATATTCGGGGATTAGTATAGATCCACCAACTGCTGCTACTACTCTCATTTTATTAAGTCCACCTTTTGTATTAATATAATCAATAAAATATTATTTAATTTCCTATTAAATTCTTTTTTTAATAGATGTTCTAATCATTTATCTTAGTAATAATTATATTAAATTATATTATTTAAATTACTCTATATTACTTAAATTATATATTTAAGTTTAAACAAAAAGAATCATTATTAAAAATTTTATTAAATAAAAAAAACTTTTTTTTAATCATTTTACAGAATATTTTTTTTAACAAAAATATTTTTTCATATTTTATTTTTTCATATGGGAGAGAAATAAATGTCAGAAACATCATCAAAAGAATTATATGAATTTAAAAAAACAATAAAAGAATTAGCTGATAAAAAAGGAAGGGGAACAGAATTAGTATCAGTTTACATACCTCCAGATAAACAATTAAGTGATGTAGCAAAACAAATGCGTGATGAACTAGGACAAAGTGCAAATATTAAAAGCAAACAAACAAGAAAAAATGTTCAATCCGCTATTGAAGTAATAATGCAAAGAATAAGACTATTCAAACAACCTCCAGAAAAAGGACTAGTATTATTCACAGGAATGATTCCAAAAGGAGGGCCAGGAACAGAAAAAATGGAAACATATGTATTCGAACCTCCAGAACCAATACAAACCTACTGGTATATCTGTGATAGTACATTCTATCTTGAACCTCTAGAAGAAATGATTGAAACTAAAGAAGTTTATGGAGTAGTTGCTATGGACAGAGGAGGAGCAACAATAGCAACACTTAGAGGTAAAAGAATAGACATTCTAAAAAACATAGAAAGTGGAGTTCCAGGTAAACATAAAGCAGGAGGTCAATCACAAAGAAGATTTGACCGGGTCATTGATTTAGCAGCACACGAATTTAAAAAAAGAGCTGGAAGATATGTTGATGAATCATTTTTACCATTAAAAGAAAACCTACGCGGAGTTCTTGTTGGAGGTCCAGGTTTCACCAAAGAAGAATTTATCAAAGGTGAATACATCCATTATGAAATTAAAGATAAAATTATAGCAACAATAGATATTTCCTATACTGGTGAAGAGGGTATACGTGAAATCATCGCTAAATCCACAGATATTCTTAATGAAATGGATGTTATTAAAGAAAAAAAGATTGTTAAATCATTTATAGATGAAGTAATTAATGTTAATGGTTTAGCATCTTATGGTGAAAGAGAGGTTCGTGAAAATTTAAAAGTTGGTGCTGTTGACACTCTTCTTTTATCAGAAAATCTAAATTATTTTAGAAATGATTTTGAGTGTCCTAATTGTAATTTCACAACTAGTAAAACCGTTAAAGAGACAGATGCTAATAAGGAAATTTTATGTGAAAATTGTAATGAAAAAATGAAAATTACTAATTCTAATAATCTTATTGATGATTTATCTGATCTTGCTGAAGAAACTGCAGCAGGTGTTGAAATTATTTCCACTGAAACTGAGGAGGGAATGCAATTGTGGAATGGTTTTAAAGGTGTTGCAGCTATATTAAGATATCGTATGTAATTTTTTCTTATTTTTCTCTCTTTTTTCTAATTTTTATTCTATTTTTATTTATTTTTTCTAGATTTTAGGGCTTATTTTTTATTTTTATTTTTTTGGTTTATGAAAACTATTATATATGATGATGTTTATATTTTATATATGTCGGAATACGGAAACTGTATTCCGTTAAAAAATTTTTTAATTTCACTAATTAAACAAAAAAAATAAAATTCAAAGAAAAATTTTAACGGAGAATAAAAAAACATGTCATATGTTGATGAAGTAATTGACAGAACACGAAAAGAAAACCCTGATGAAAAAGAGTTTCACCAAACATTAACTGAAGTTCTAAAATCAATAGAACCAGCAGTAAACGAAAATGAAGAACAATACAGAAACGACGCACTACTTGAAAGATTAGTAAACCCAGAAAGACAAATAAAATTCAGAGTACCATGGGTAGACGACAACGGACAAGTACAAGTAAACACAGGATACAGAGTACAATTCAACAGTGCTATCGGACCATACAAAGGAGGACTCAGATTCCACCCTTCAGTATACTTAGGAATAATAAAATTCTTAGGATTCGAACAAATATTCAAAAACGCACTAACAGGACTACCAATCGGCGGAGGAAAAGGGGGAGCAAACTTCGACCCTAAAGGAAAATCCGACCGAGAAGTAATGAAATTCTGTCAAAGCTTCATGACCGAATTATACCGCCACATCGGAGCAGACCAAGACGTACCTGCAGGAGACATCGGAGTAGGTGGTAGAGAAGTAGGATACTTATACGGACAATACAAAAGAATCACAAAAAACTATGAAGGAGTATTAACTGGAAAAGGACTAACCTTTGGAGGATCCCTAGCAAGAACAGAAGCAACAGGATACGGTTTATTATACATAACTGATGCAATGTTAAAAGAAAAAGGAGAATCCTTAAAAGACAAAACCGTCGCAGTATCTGGTTCAGGTAACGTAGCAATCTATGCTATCGAAAAAGCATACCAATTAGGAGCAAAACCAATATCTGCATCTGATTCAACAGGTTGGGTATACGATCCAGAAGGAATAGACTTAGCACTATTAAAAGAAATCAAAGAAGTAAAACGTGGAAGAATGAGCGATTACGCAGCTGAAAGAAAATCCGCAGAATACCACGAAGGAAGAGGAGTATTCTCCTTAAAAACCGATATTGCATTACCATGTGCTACCCAAAACGAATTACTCTTAGAAGATGCAAAAGCATTAGTTGACAATGGAGTATTTGCAGTTGCTGAAGGAGCAAACATGCCAACAACATTAGAAGCAACAGAATACTTACAAGAAAACGGAGTATACTTCATGCCAGCTAAAGCAGCAAATGCAGGAGGAGTAGCAGTATCTGCACTTGAAATGAGCCAAAACTCAGAAAGATTACAATGGACATTTGAAGAAGTAGACAACAAACTCAACAACATCATGGTAAACATCTTCAACAACCTCAACCAAACAGCTAAAGACTATGACAAAGAAGATGACTATGTTGTAGGAGCAAATATTGCAGGATTTAAACGTGTTGCAGAAGCTATGCAAGCTCAAGGAATCGTATAAATTCTAAAAATAATATTTCAAACCTCATTTTCCACCTTCTTTTTTCACCTTTTTTTCTAATTTTATATTATTTCCATCTCAATTTTTTTCATTTTTTTAAACTGTTTTATATTTTAACCCTTTTTTTATAACATTTTCAAATTTACATAAATATACTATATAAAAATTATTTAACTGTTCAGTATAATCTGAAAACTTATATTCTTTTATATACTACTTTTTACTAAAACATAAAATGGAGTTAAACCAAACCTTTAAAAAGATAAATTTTGTTTAACCTAAACAACATATAAAAAGGATATAAATCAAAATGAAAACAACAAAATCCAGTCCTGAAAAACTATGTGATGAAAAAATATTAGATGAAATAAAAGAAGACTACCTAAACGGTGAAACAAAAACATTATTATACAAAAAATACGGTTTAAAATACAATATCGATAAATTCTCTTTTATAAAAATAATGAATAGTATAAATAATGAATTAGGTTTCAAATCAAAAACTAAAAAAATAAAAAACGAAATAGACTGGAACATAGATTCAAAAATGCAAATGAATATAGAACCAGAATATGCAAACTCTACATATGCAAACAAATAAAAAAAATTTTATCCTATTCTTTTTTTATAAAAATTCAAGCATTTCTTTACCAATCTCAACACTTAAATTAGTAGCATCACTTAATGAACCATTTTTATGTCCATTGTATAAAATATCCCCATTTTTATCTAATAAAATAGCTTTTAAATCTAAACTATTATTATTAATTTCACATATGGTTCCTAATGGCCATTGACATCCAACACCAATCTCTTTAAGAATTCTTTTCTCAGTTAATGCAGTTAAATAACTAGGCTCATGGTTTAATTTCTCTAAAATACTATTTTTATCAGAATCCTTTCTACTTATAACTGCAATAGCTCCTTGACCTGCTGCAGGATAAATATAATCTAATGGAAAAACCATTTTTATATAATTTTCTAGATTTAATCTTCTTAAACCTGCTTGAGCCATTATTGTAGCATCAACTTCTCCATCTAAAACTTTATGAATACGAGTTTCAACATTACCTCTTAATGGTTTAAGTTCAAATTCTTTGTTATGATGTTTACAAAATGCTTCTCTTCTAAGACTACTACTACCTAAACTATCTCCTTTATTTAACTCATCCCAACTTTTATTAGAAATTAACACTTCATTACTAGGTTCTCTTAATGGAATTGCAGTTATCATAAGATCATCATCTAAATCAGTTGGAACATCTTTTAGACTATGTACTGCAAAATCAACTTCTTCTTCTAAGACAACTTTATCTAACTCTTTAGTGAATAATCCTTTAGAATCCATATTATATAATTGAGAATCAGTAATTTTATCTCCTTTTGTTTTTATAATATTTCTATCAACATCTTCTCCAGTTATCTTAGTTATAGCTTCACAAACACTATCGGTTTGTGCAATTGCAAGCTTACTTCCTCTTGTTCCAACAATCATAATAAATTCTTCCATTAATAATATTTTTTTTATCTTTTATCTAAATCAGAATAATTTGATCTATAAATAAAAAGCACATTCTTTTCATTTTTAATAAGTAAATCTAAAATTTCATTATAATCTTCATAATAAGGTAATTCATAATTTAATTTCTTATGTATATTTTTACCTAATTCGTCTGTTAATATTATGTTAGTTTTATCTTTAATCTTTTCTTCTAAAAAACTTACTAATTCTTCTTCATCAATTTCTTCACAGGTTACACCATATTTTCCACCAAGTAATATGGTATAATTATCTAATTTGTTAACCATTTCTATTGATTTTTTTATAGATTTAACATTTAACCCAGGATTTATTTCTTCTAGGATTATTGAATTATTTATTTCTTTTTTAACAGTTCTTCCAGGTATTCCTTTAAAGTTATTCATGCCTTTTATGATATTTTCAGTTTTAATATTTAATGTTAGGCAGGTTGTTGTTGCTGCAAGTATGTTTAAAACATTATATTCTCCTGGAGCAAATGTATTGAATTCTAAATGTCCATTAATAAGCTTGTTATCTATTGTTTTTATATTTGAATATTTGACTTTAATTTTAGTACTATCAACACTATAGTTAACATAGTCAATAATAACATTAGATTCACTATCAAACAAAGAAAAACTATTAATCTTATCAAAATTCTCCCTAAACTCATTAGGATAATATTCAATTAAAGTTTCATACTCACAAATATTAATTTTAGAATTAAAAACCTGTCTTTTAGCATCACAAGCAGTCTTAGTACCTTTTGCAATAGAATAATTATCAACAATATTTGTTAACACACTAACATCACTTAAACCACTAACACCTAAAGAACACTCACTTAAAATATAATCATAATCCTCAAAGTTACGACTATTACAAAGATTCACACTTTCAACTAAACTCGTAGGATTAATACTAATATTCTTCTTCAATAATATGGAAGATTCAGGACAATTATAAAAAGATCCAAGACTAGATAAAAATAAAACATTATTTTCCAATGAAAGAATACTATTTATTAAAGAAACAGTACTGGTCTTACCTTTAACACCAGTTACCTCAATAAAAAACTTATTATTTTTCCGTCGCCATAAATCCCAATCTTTCAAAAGAACTCTATTTATCTCATGGAAATTAAAATATTCCACTTCAATATTACCAAAACTAACCTCACTAAAATCTACAGGACAGTGAACAGGAAATATAACATATAACTTCTCATAAATACTAGGAATATGAAAATTAAACTCATCTAAATCATTAATTAACTCAACACCTTCATCAATCAACCTAATTCTATCGATATCTTTTAAAGTATTATAAATATCATAGGCATATACTCTTGAAAATCCTAATTTCAATAGTTCTTCAGATATTAGGATTCCGCCATGTGTTAAATCAATTACTAATGCTTCCATAACTAATTCATTAATCCCATAAATTTTTTATTATAAACTTCTAGTATTTGAGTTTATACCGCCTTCATTTAACTTATCTTTAACCTTTTTATAGAAATATTTATTATGTGTTCTAATAAACACAACATCCTTTTCAGATTTTTTAAATATCAACTCTTCCATATAATTTATTTCCTTATTCACCTGACCATCCATAACATAAACTGCTTTTTTACCACGTTTAAGTAATTTAACACGTATTTCACTATTATCTGACACAATAAAAGGTCTTAAACCTATCTTATATGGACATATTGGAATTATTATAAAACCACTAACCTTCGGATCCACAATCGGACCTCCAGCAGACATAGAATATGCAGTTGACCCACTAGGAGTGGAAATTATCAAACCATCAGCCCTAAACTCCTCCACAATCTCACCATCAACACTAATCTCAAAATGCAACATCTTAGCCGGTTTTGAAGTCATTATAACAACCTCATTCAAAGCAGGTTGCATCATACCCTCATGAGTAACAGTTAACTGAGTCCTCTTTTCCTTATAATAATTTCCTGCTAAAATAGAATCTAATGTCTCAAAGGTCTTATTAACTTCAATTTCGGTTAAAAAACCAACAGTCCCCATATTAATACCAAAAATAGGTATTTCTCGTGTTAATTGATTTTGAGTTCTTAATAATGTACCATCTCCACCTAAAGTTATAAGCATATCACAATTAAACTGATTAATAGACCGAGATAACTCTTCAAAATTTATACTCCAATCCATATCATTAAGATAATCCGCAATTTCAGGAGTCTCCCACTTAGTCTCAGCAATAATATGCTCTAAATCAGGATTTATCTTAAGCTCCTCTAAATTATTAGCTAACTTCTCTTCAATAGTAACATTCATATTTTTACTTAAAAGATACTGTATAATCTTCATAGATAATAACATGGATTTATATTCATCTACACGACTAATAATCCCAATATCTTTCATTTTCTTTGTTTCATTATTATTTAAACTTTCAATAATCTTATTATGTAACTTAGGATTACTAGCTCCAACAATAACAGTCTTCTCATAAATACTTAATTCACTAACTAACTTCTCACCATACTGATTAGTGATTATGGCTTCTGCTTCTTCAACAATTAACATTGCTGCAGCCATATCAATAACTCTACTACCACGTAAATCTAAAAATGCATCATATTCTCCACTTGCAACATATGCAAGTTCTAAAACAACAGAACCTAAAACTCTCATCCTTCGTGCAGTATCAATCAATTTTGATGCAGAAAAAGTTTTTGTCTTTGTAAATCCACCTAAAGTTATCTTTGTTAAATCAGTTTCAGTAGTTGGAACAAGTTTCTCACCATTCACAGTAGCCCCATAACCTTTAACTGCTTCATAAAAATTACCTGTAGAATAATTCTTTATAAAACCTGCTTTAACATCTTCTAAAGTAGCAGCTCTACCTTCAGGAACCTCTGCAACAGCTACAGAAATCCCAAAAGCAGGAATATTTTTAATAGCATTATTAGTACCATCCAAAGGATCTATTAAAAAAATATACTTAGGTTTCTCATCATCCTCATAATCTAAAGGATGAGGCTTATTAGCCTTCAACTCCTCAGTTACATGTGCTGGACGTTGAGTTCCTTTACCTAACTTTAATTCACCAATTTCTTCACTAATCAAATAAGAATAAAAATCAGCATTCTTTAATACAGTTATAACTTCATTTTCAGCAATAATATCAATATATGAAGTAGGAGTGCCGTCAGCCCCAATTTTAACAAATTCTCCAGACTTTGGATTTCCAACATAAACAGTTAATAACTTTTCAACATTTTCAATAATTTTCTTTGATATACTTTGACACATTTCAATTTCAGATTTATCCATATTCTATCACGAAACCCCTAAAAAAAATTTTATCTATATCTTTTTTTCTTATTCGATAATATTATCAGTAATATAAACTACAGAAGCTATTGATGAACCAATATTCTCAACAGTGTGATTTGCAGACTCAACAATCAAATCTTTAATCTCAACACCTCTTTTTTCCATCATATACTTAACCATACTTATAGCTTCCTCTTCAACTTCTTCAGTATCTCCATTCACACTACTATTCTCAACAACACAACCTAACTCCTCTCCAATTGCAACAGCAACGCAGGTAATAAGTTTATCTCCTTTATTATCACTGGTTATATGGGATAAAACACAGTTAACCATAGAACCTGCTTTTAAAACAGGTAATTTTTCAACTTGAGTATTTGCTTCTAACATACTTGAAACTTTAATAAGATTAACATCCCCAATACCTGCTTCTGTTAATGCATTATCAAAAGCATTTAATTCTGTTGGTCCTTCTGCTACTCCAGATACAATTGCTATTTTCATTTTAATCAACAATTTTTTTCATATTATTTATAATTTTTATAAAAAAATAATCTTATTCAAATATTATATTATATCTTTAAAATACATATAAATTTTTTAAACAAATAAGCGAATACTTTATATAAATGTAAACATAAATATAACTAATAATTTATAATTATATTATGAATTCATAAAGCTTTAAATAAACTTTTTTTAGCTAAAAAAAGAATAATAATAGAATAATTATAATAAAATTAATCAATTTTTCTTATATTAAATAAATTAATTTATTTTGGTGAGGTTTTTTATTATGGCAACTAAAGTAGTAGAAATTAAAACTTTAAAAGTAGGAAAATACATTGTATTAGGTGGAGAAGCTTCTAAAATCACAAGCTTATCAACTTCCTCTCCAGGAAAACATGGAGCAGCAAAAGCAAGACTTGAAGCAGTAGGAATATTTGATAACCAAAAAAGAAGCATAGTTAAACCAGTAAATACTAAAGTAGACATACCAATAATCGATAAAAGAGTAGGTCAAGTCATATCATTATTACCCGACACAGTCCAATTAATGGATATGGAAAGTTATGAAACATTAGACTTACCTATGCCTGAAGACAACGATTTAAAAGAACGTATCGTTGAAGGTATAGAAGTAGAATACATCGTTGCAATGGGCAACATGAAAATAATGAGAACAAAAGGTAGTGCAGTATAAATACTACACAACAACCTTTTATTTTATTATTCACATACTTCTATTTTTAAAAAAACATTTTAATTTATAAAATCCAATTTACAAAACTTTTTTTTTCAAAAATTTTAAACAAATTTATATTAATTAAACTTCTCTTTTTTCATAAAAAAAATAATCAATAACAATTTACACGTTGATGAATAATGCTTTTTAACACATATGAACCATGGAAATTTGCTTTCTCACAAGAAACAACAGATTTAGAAGAAATAAAAACAGACAAAACAAAAACAAAATGGGGAATAATAGGAGTACCCTTCGACAGCACATGCTCATACCATAATGGATCAAGATATGCACCAATAACCATAAGAGAAGCATCATACGGATTTGAAAAATACAACACCACACTTCAAAAAGAACTAACAACAAAATTCTACGACTTCGGAGACAGCAACATCATACACGGAAACTGTGAAAAAACATGCAAAATAGTTGAAGAAAATGTAACAGACCTAATAACAAACAATATAAAACCAATAATAATCGGTGGAGAACACAGCATATCAATAGCACCAATAAAAGCACTAAAAAACAAACACAAGATAAACAACACAACAATAATCCACATAGATGCACACAGAGACATAATAGACACATACCAAGAAGAAAAACACTCACATGCAACAATAATGAAACGAATACACGAACTAAAACCTAAAGAAATCATACAAATAGGAATAAGATCATCATCAAAAGAAGAAGAAGACTTCGTTAAAAAACAAAACAATATAAAAACATTCACACCACAAGACCTACAAAAAAACTTTAAAAAACTAATAGAATACTTAAACAATATAAACAATCAAATATACATAACAATAGATATGGATGGATTAGACCCATCTATAGCACCTAGTGTAGGTAACCCAACACATAACGGTCTAAATGCAGAACAAATCCAACAAATAATCAAAATACTATCCAAAAAAGAAATAATTGGACTAGATGTAATGGAAGTAGCAACAAAAAAACTAGGTGATATCACATCAGTTTTAGCTGCAAAAATAATATTAGACTTTTTAACACTACAAAACTAAAAAATAAATATTTCACCATTTCTCCCAATGAACTTTAGTTTCATCCCATTTATCCTTAACTTCAACTTCAGTATCAGGATAACCTAAAGCAATAAGTGAAAGAGGATAAATATTATCAGGCAATTTAAAATACTTCTTCAAAGCTTTTACACGAATTTCAACAGGATAAATACCAGTCCACACACTTCCAATTCCTAATGCATTAGCACTTAAAAGAATATTCTCAGTTGCAGCAGAACAATCTTGAACCCAAAACTCCTCATTACCTTCTAAAGTTTTATTAATATCTCCTAAAACAACAATACCTGCTTTAGCCCCTTTAAACATTTTAGAATATTTATGAATTTCACCCATATCTCTTAAAGTTTCACTATCTTGAATTATTATAAATTGCCATGGTTGGAAATTACAAGTTGAAGGAGCACTCATCCCAGCTTTTATAATCTTTAATAAATCTTCTTTACTTATTTCATCGTTTGTATATGATCTAACACTCTTACGATTATAAATATTATTTAATATTATTTCTTTTTCATTCATTATCTACTCACAGTCCGATTTATTGCTTTTCAGAATAATTTTATATAATACTTTTAATAAATAATCTATTTTATTATATTTATATAAATTATTAAAATTATAAAAACACAATAAAAACATTTTTTTTAAATTCAGGAAAAATAAAAACTTTTAAGGTGAAATAATTTTATGTATGAACGAGAGATTGAACTTTCAGGTCATATTATTGATTCATTAGCTTTACCAAAAACCATGGATATTATAATGGATAAAGGTGGAGATTTTGATATTATTGACATTAATGTAGGTAAGAAAAAATCAGATATAAGTACTGCAAAAATTTTAGTTTCAACAGAATCACTTGAAACTTTAGAAAATATTTTAGATGAAGTTTCTGTTTTAGGTGTTTCAATTTCAAAAATTGATAATGCAGTTTTAGAACCATCACCTAAAGATAAAGTTGCTCCTGAAGGTTTTTATTCAACATCTAACTATGAAACACATGTCTTATATAAAGGGAACTGGTTAAAAGTAAATAATATTGAAATGGATTGTATGGTAGTAATAAATCCAGAATCTGAAGAAGCATCATGTAAACCAGTTAATAATTTGAAAAAAGGCGATTTAGTTGTTGTTGGTAGAGAAGGTGTTAAAGTATATCCTCCTGAAAGAGCAAGAGGTAAAAAAGGTGTTTTTGAATTTATGAACAGTGAAGTTTCATCAGAAAAACCATTATTATCTATTGCTACAGATATAGCTTCTGAAATTAAAAATATTAAAAGTAAAGGTGGAAAAATATTACTTGTTGGTGGACCAGCTATTATTCATACTGGATCTGCTAAATTTATTGAAGCTATGATTCGTGAAGGTTTTATTGATGTTATATTTGCAGGTAATGCTTTAGCTACACATGATATTGAATCTGATCAATTTGGAACTTCTTTAGGTATTAATGTTGAAACTGGTGAGATAGTATCTCATGGGCATACTCATCATATGCGGGCTATTAATAGGATTAATAAATCTGGTTCTATTAGAGAAGCAGTTGAAGATGGTACTCTTAAAAGTGGAATAATGTATGAGTGTGTTAAAAATAATGTTCCTTATGTTTTAGCAGGTTCTATACGTGATGATGGTCCTTTACCTGATGTTATAACAGATATTGTTGAATCTCAATCTGAAATGAGGAAATATTGTCAAGATGTGGATATGGTTTTAATGGTATCTACAATGTTACATTCTATTGCAACAGGTAATATGTTACCAGCTAGTGTTAAGAGTATTTGTATTGATATTAATCCATCTACTGTTACTAAATTATCAGATCGTGGTAGTGCTCAAGTTATGAGTGTTGTTACTGATATTGGATCATTTTTACCAGTGCTTTATGAATGTTTACATGAAGATAGTTTTATTTCTGAAAATTTAAATTAATTTTTTTTCTTTTTTTTTAGTTTTATATTCCTTTTTTTTTAGGGGTTGTATTAAAAATGGTTGTTTTAAGTTTTAAGGTTAATATTCTTGATTTTGACTTTGATGATGTTTATCCTGCTGAAGTTTTTGTTGAAGATGGTTTAATTTCTGATGTTCGGAAGTTAGATGATGATGTGGAATTAGATTTTGAGGGGATTTTAGTTCCAGGTTTTATTGATTGTCATATTCATATTGAATCTACTATGCTTTCTCCTTCTAATTTTGCTAAGGCGGTTATTCCTCATGGTACAACTGCGGTTGTTGCTGATGCTCATGAGATTACTAATGTTTTAGGTAAGAAGGGTATGGATTTTATGATTGCTGATGGTTTGTCTGTTCCTTTTGATTTTTATTTTTCAGCTCCTTCTTGTGTTCCGGCAACTGCTTTTGAGACTAATGGTGCTGTTTTTGGTGTTGATGATATTAGGGATTTGTTTGAGAATCCTAATGTTGTTTGTTTGGGGGAAATGATGAATTTTCCAGGTGTTATTAATGGTGATGAGGAGGTTATTAGTAAGTTAGATTTGGCTAATGAGTTAGGTGTTCCAATTGATGGTCATGCTCCTTTGGTAAATGGTGAAGATTTAGAAAAATATGTGTCTTATTCTATAAGTACTGATCATGAATGCAGTAATTTTGATGAAGCTATTGAGAAAAAGAATCTGGGTGTCAAAATTATGGTTCGTGAAGGATCTTCTGCTAAAAATATGGACTCTCTTTTAAATATAAATGATAGGATAAAATATTGGACAAAAGAATCAAAATTTGGAAACATCACCACAGAAGAATACGAAACACTACTAAAACACCCAATATTCGACTTCCTAGTAACCGACGATAAAAACCCAAAAGACCTACAAAAAGGACACCTAAACACACTAATACAAAAAGCAATAAACTACGACATAAACCCAATCGAAGCAATAAAAATGGTAACACTAAACCCAGCAAAACACTACAAACTAAACATAGGAGAAATAAAAAAAGGAAAAAAAGCAAACTTCACACTAATAGACAACCTAGAAAACATAAATATCCAAAAAACATTCATAAACGGAAAAATAGTCTACGAAAACCAAAAAGTACTATTCAACACAAAACAACCAAAAATAGAAAACACATTCAACGTAACACTTAAAAAACCAGAAGACTTCAACATAACCTCAGAAAAACCAAAAGTAAAAGTAAACGTAATAGAAGCAATAAACAAAGAACTCATAACCAACAAAACAACAGCCCAACTAGAAACAGAAAACCAAATAGTACAAACAAATACAGACAAAGACATACTAAAAATAAGTGTAGTAGAACGATACGGACACAACAACATAGCCAATGCATTCATAAAAGGATTCAACCTAAAAACCGGAGCAATAGCAACATCAGTATCACACGACTCACACAACATAGTAACAGTAGGAACAAACCCAGAAGACATGGCAAACACAGTAAACGAAATAATCAAAAACCAAGGTGGCCTTGCAATATCCAACAAAAACAAAATAGAATCACTAAAACTACCAATAGCAGGACTAATGAGCAATCAAAACATAAATACCGTAGCAAAACAACTAGAACACTTAGAAGAACAAGTTAAAAAAATGGGCTCAACACTAGAATCACCATTCATGACACTAGCATTCATGACACTACTAGTAATACCAACACTAAAAATATCAGACAAAGGACTATTCGACCTAAACGAACTAAAACACCAAAAAGTAATAATAGAATAAATTCAGTATAAGAGATAACCATTAGCTTCCAAATTTTTAATAATAAAATCCATAGCTAACTTATCCTCTTTACTACCCACCTTCCTAACAACACGATTATTCTCTCTAAAACGAGTAAAATAATACTCTCTAGTCTCATCATCAACCTTATCAACACGACTATAATTAACCAAAGCCTCAATCACACAATGAATACCCCTATTAACAGGCTTCACACCAACATCATTAACAACAACACCACTAACACTAGAACGAATATAACACATCTTAACACGTCTTATATCATCCTCCTTCACCATACTCTTAATCTCATCAGTATCTGCACTAAAATAAGCATCAACACTCTTAAGCACTAAAGAACCATCACAATAACTCTCTTCACCAATATTATCAATAGTAGAATAAGCAAAATAAAGAGGATTATCAGTAATATTAACCACAAATTCTCCATCACGCTTAATATTTTCTAAAGTCTTACTGCCCTCAAATATCTTATTGACAATAGTATTCTCATCTTTAACAATAGTACCAAAAGGAGCAGCATTACGACTACCATCCTCATTCCAGGTAGTTAAAATAACCTCATATAACTGCCCTTTACACATACCTAAATCAAATAAATCTAACGCCATTTTAAAAACCAAATCAAAAAATTAAATACCAAATATAAAAATAATCTAATTAAATATAAATATATCTAAACTAATTAAATTTATGGCTTTTTACTGCATCATCATAAAAAATAATAACATATTGATATAAAACTTAAAAAATATAAATATTAATTAAAAATAATAATCCAATCACCTAAAGAGGCCTAATTTTGACCATACTTGAAGATTTAAACTTAAAAAAATATGATATTCCATTCATATTAATAATATTAATATTCACAGCAATAATCACAATTAGACAAATATTCTTCAATGATAATGCTGGAATATACTGTTCTGATGTTTTCATATACCTAATCAATAGTTTAAGATGTATAGGTATAGACACAGGAACCACAGACATGAGCCTCTCTCCCGTCATATGCTATGCAACATCACTACTATTTAAAGCAGGATACATTGATGAAATAAGCATATACACAATAACAGGAATAATAACAATAATAGGAAACATAGGATTTTATATTCTCCTTAAAAAAAGATTCACACCATCCCTATCACTACTAGGATCAATACTCCTATTTAGCACAACACTAAACTTACTATGGTTAGCTACAGGTTCAATTGACGCACCAGCAATAAGCTTCACAATATGGACAATACTATTTTTCACATTAGCAGTTGATAAAAACCCAAAATACTACTTACTAGCATTACCACTATTCGTAATAAGCTTCTTTACAAGATACACAGCAATTTTAATACTCCCTGCACTATTAATATACCTTCTATTAGAACGTAACATCTACACAAGAGTAGACAATTTCATAAAAAACAGAACAATAAACTTTAAAAAAATAATTAAAAACGAGAAAACAAAATATTTCCTATTTGGAATTATCCTAAGTGGAATATTAACACTAGTATTCTTATATTACATACATTTCTTTGGAGTAAAACTAAATTTCATAACCACACAAACCGCAGGAGTCAACTCAGGATTTAAAAATGTAGTAGATAGTGCATACACAACAGACACATTATACTACATAAAATACTTCCCATCATACTTATTTTCAGATAAAATATTAATAAAATTCGCAGCACATCCACTAATAACCAACACCAATATCTTAGCATACATCATAATATTAATAACAGCTATAGGATTAATATGGAAAGTTATAAACATCAAAACAAAACAAATAAAAGAAGAATATCAAACAAAATACTTAAACAAAACACTAAACATTTTATTTATAATAATCACACTAATTATAATATTCAACTTCAATAAATTAACTCCAAGCTTAACAGTCCTACTTACAACAATAGATATTCTACTAATCCAAAATCTGCTTAAAAAATATGAAATCAAAAACCTAAACTTGCATTTAACAATATTAGCATGGCTTTTAATTAACTTACTAATATTCAGTCAACTAGACATAAAAGTAAACAGATACATATTAACAATAATCCCCGCATTCATATATTTCTTCTTATTAGGACTAGAACACATAGAAAACAAAATAGACATCAACATATACAAAAATAAAATCCATCTCAAACACATAATCACACTAATCCTAATAATAACCTGCATATTTATGTCAGCACATTATATTGAAAATGTAGAATTGGATGAGAAATTACAATCTCCAGAACTAATATCACAATATTTAATCAATTATGATCCAAATTATGCAGATAAAGAAATTGCAGCATATAATAAACGACCATATTCATGGTTTTTTGAAATGTATATTTGGGGAATAAATGATGATAATATGGATTATTTAAATGAAAACGATACAATTGATTATTACATTGCAAACCATGAAGTTAATAATTTAACAGATTTCCAACTAATAAAACAATATGGATATTTACATCTCTATGCTAGAAATCGATAAAATTCAAAATACAAAAAAGATAAAAATCTAATTAAAAAAATTATCAATTTCCTATTTAGAAGTCTTAATAATAGTTACTTATATATATTAGTTTTAATCTTATCTTTATTTAAGTCTATTAACTTATTAATTAAACTTTATTAATTATACAATTTATATTAATTAAGTCAAAATAATAAACTAACAATAAAAAAAATATTATTTCAAAAAGGGCAAAAAATTTAATTTAAGTAAAACCATATTCACCTAAAAAAAAAGAAAAAAAGAAGTATAAAACAAAAAAACATTTTTTTTGAAATAATATTTTTTCCACTTACTTAAAAAAATATTAAAAAAGGGAATGGAGAAAAACAAATGGAATATAAAATGCGTACTGAAGTTTTAGAACAACCTAATGCTTTAAGAAAAACATTCGAACAAGAAACTTCAAACATGGATAAAATATCACAAGAATTAACACAAGTTGATAAAATATACTTAGTGGGATGTGGAAGCTCATTATCAACACTTTACTCTGTTAGAGATGCATTAGAATCTGTATCTGATATTCCAATAATAGTATCAACAGGTTATGAATTCACATATAGTAAAAACTTAAAAGATGAAAATGCAGCAGCAATCTTCGCATCTCAATCAGGAGAAACAGCAGACACTCTTGCAGGTCTTAGAAAAGCAAACGAATTAGGTTTTAACACAATCTCCATATCCAATGAAAAAGACAGTTCAATGTTAGCTGAAGCAAAAAACCCAATTTTAACTCGTGGAGGAACAGAAACAGCTATACTAGGAACTAAAACATATATAACACAATTAGCATGTTTATATTACTTATTATTCTCAGCATCAGATTATGATAAAAAAGATGATGTTTTAAATGATTTAAAAAAAATACCTGATATTATAGAAGAATTAATAGAATCAACTGAAGAAGATAACAAAAAATTGGCTGAAAAATTAAAAGATGAAGAAATATTCTACTGTCTTGGTGGAGGACCTAACTTCGGACTTGCATATAAATTAGCAATGACAATGTTTATGGAAGGATCAATAAAACATGCATGTCCATTATATGCTGCAGAATTTAGACATGGTTTAATAGAAAGAGCAGAAAAAGATGTACCACTAATATTTTTAATGGCAGATTATCCTGTTGATGAATTAACAAAAAAAGCTATAAACTCTTCAAAAGAATTAGAATGTAAAACAATTATTTATGACTTAAAAGATTATGCAAATATTAATAATCTATTAGCTCCATTTATATTAGTAATTCCTTTAGAATGGTTTATATATTATTTAGCACACTTTAATGGTGAAGATCCAGGTAGTACTCGCCATATTGGAAAAGTAAGATATTAATATAATTCTTATTTATTTTATTCCTTTTTTTTTAAAAAAATTTATAAAAAGTAGATTTAGTCAACAAAATCTACTTTGTGTTTTTCAATATCTAATTTAGGTATTTTTAAAAGGACAACACCTAAATCATATTTTGCTTCAATTTCTTTGAATTTTATATTTTCTGGAAGTTTAACAATTCTATTAACTGTTCCAGTTTCTAATCCTTTGATTAAGTAAGTATATTCGTCTTCAATGTCTTCTATTATGTTTGGAAATTCTAGGCGGATGTTGATTTGTCTTTCACTAGATTCGATGTTTATGTTTTCTTTTGTAACGCCTGCGGTATTTATTCTTAAGTAGTAATATTGTGGTGTGTCTATTAGATCTAGGTCTATTTTTGATTGTGGTGTTTCTTCGTAATCTTGTATTTTTGTGTTGATTGATTTTTGTAGTCCTTTCATGGTTATCATTAAATCTTCCATGCTTCTTCCTACATCGTTTGACACTTTTTCTACAACATTTCGTCTTTTTTCAGCATATTTTTCTCTTTCTTCTTTTATGTCTTCTTTTATTTTTTCTGTGTCTATGGTTTTATCGTCCATATTTGTTGTCTCCTTAAGTTTTTAATTAAATTACTTTAAGTTACTTTATCTTATTTAAAGATTATGTATTTATTAAAATCATTATTGTTATGCATATTATAATTTTAAGTATTTAATAGTCTTCTCTTTCAATTTTTTCAACAGAATCTAAAAGTTCAAGTATGTTATCGATTCCATCACCTTCCATAGCAGAAATTAATAATGGATTTTCTGTTTGTTCAATGAAATTAGTAACATATTCAAATCTTGAACCATTATCATAATAATCGGAGATATCCATTTTATTAAATAAAATTTTTATTGGGGCAGTGAATATTTGTTGAATTTCTTCTAGTAAATTAAATTGTTGTTCTAATGGATAGCCACAAGTTTCAGAACTATCAAATATAAATAATATTGCATCTGCTAAATCTTCAAGAGCAACCATAGCATTCATTTCAATATCATTCATATCAACAATTGGTCTATCTAGTAAACCAGGTGTATCAATAATTTGGATGTGTTTCCATTTTCTTTCTATATGCCCTATTTGTATACCTTTTGTTGTGAAAGGATAGTCTGCTACTTCAGGTTCAGCATCTGTAATTTTGCTTAATAATGTTGATTTACCTACATTTGGAAATCCTGCTATTACTATGGTGGTGGCTTCGAAGTTTATTGTTGGCATATTTCTTAGTCGTGTTTTTGCAAAATCTAGTAAGTCTAAATCTTTACTAATTTTATGAACTACTGAGGAAATTCTTCCATAGGCTTGACTTCTTAATTGTGATGCTTTTTCAGGAGCTGATCTTCTAATTTTTTTACTATAATCTTTTTCTAATTGTGTTATGATTCCATAAGCCCAATTTAATGCTCCTAATGCTTGTTTCATATCATCAACACCTACGGTTATATCAATATAGTCCTGGTAAAATTCAGGTAACTCTTCAATTGTAGGCACTCGATCATTTATCATTTTTAATCTACTTTTAATGACTTGACAAGCAGTCATTACACGTGCTTCCTCAATTTTCTTAGGTTTTAATCTTTTAGGCATCTTTTTAGATCTTACTTCAGATGCTGCTTTTTTACCTCTTGAAAATCCTTTGTCTAATAGTTCATCAGGTGTTGGGATTGTTGGTATCATCATTTTTAATCACCGTGTTTATTTATTTTCATTAAATTCTTGTCCTTGAAATTTGTAAATTTCAATTTCAGTATCATTAATCCATCTGTCGGGGTTTAAACCTGCTTTTAGGCATGTTTGTTCTAGGAATTCTATTTCATTCATATTATATTCTGTTGCAACTTGTGGAAGAAGTAGTCCTCTATTAAAATTCTTTTGTATTATTAAACCATCTTCACCAATATTTATTTTATCAGGATATTCTTGTGGATGATTTACTTTTATTAATTCGGGTTTTGTTAGTATTGTGAGTTCTATTTCAATGTCTTCCAGTTCTTCTTCTTTTAAGCTTGGAAATCGAGGATCATTTTTTGCAGCAGATATGGATACATCTATTAATGCTTCTATTAATGGTTTTATTGGTTCTGGATAACCAATACATCCTCTAAGATTCTGGTTTTTGTTTATTGTGCAGAATATTCCTAATTTTTCTTTGAATTGTTCTGGACAATCTTTTGGAGGATTAATTCTTTCATTTTTCTGGGTTATTGAAGTGATACTATCTCTTGCAATTTTTAATAGATATTTTTTATCCTCATTTGTTAATTTCATTTTTATTTATTTCCTGTATATATTTAATATATATTATGTTTATAATTACTTTTTTTTTTAATTGCTTCCGCCAACTGTTGCATTTAAAATTTTCGTGTTTGGTCCTCCGTCTCCTACTGGTGCGGTTTGACCATCTTTTCCACAGAAACCTACACTAAGTTTAAAAGTGTCGTCTACTGCTTCAACATTTTTTAGGGTTTCTAAGATTTGTCCTGATAATGATACGTCTCTTAGGATGTTTTTAATTTCTCCATTTTCTATTTTATATGCTTCTGTAGCATTAAATTGGAATATTCCTTTTCCTGTATCTACTTGTCCTCCTCTCGAACCTTTTAAGTATATTCCTTCTTTAATATCTTCAATTAGTTCGTCAAATTTTAAGTTTCCTGGTTGAAGGTAAGTATTACTCATTCTAACTATGGGTTGGTCACCTATACTGCTTCTTGCATTTCCACTTGATTTTAAATCTAATTTTGATGCTGTTTCTCTTGATGATAGTAATGATACTAATTTTCCATCTTTTACAAGTTGATTTTTGTTTGTTTTAACACCTTCAACATCATATTCATAGTATCCGAATCCATCTTTATTTGTAGGGTCATCAAAAATATTCACAACTTCTGATCCTATGGTTTCTCCTAGTTTTCCTTTTAGTACTGAATCATTTTGGAGGATAATGTCTGATTCGGATGCATGTCCTAGTGCTTCGTGTATGAATACTCCTGTTAGTTCATTATCGGTTATTACGGTGAATTGTCCTGAAGGTGGTTTTTCTGCATCTAATAGTCTTGTTGATTTTTCACCAATATTTCTGCTGAATTTTTCAATATCTTCGTTTTCTATAACTTCATAACCTTTAACTCCTCCTATACTGCCGTGACTCATTTGTTTTAGGGTTCCTGATGAGGATACTGTGTTTAATGATAATCTTATTCTTGTGGTTTCGCTAGTTATTTCGGCACCTTCGCTTGTTACTAATACTCTTTTGCTTTGGCTGTCACTATAAGTTACTGTTGTACTTGTTACTTTTCCGATTTGTGCTCCGGAGCTAACTTCATTTAGGAGTTCTTTTTTTTCTTCGATACTTATATCATTTACAGGTATTTTTAATGGGGTTTTTGTTTTATCTTTTATGGGTTTGTTTTCACTTAAGGTTATGTCTCCTTTTAATGATTTGGATATTTTAATTGCGGTTTCTACTATTTCATCTATTTTATTTAAGTCGTTTGTGTATGCAAATCCCCAGGCTCCATTATTTAAAACTCTTATTCTTGCACTATTGTATGTTCCAGTTGTTATTTCTTGGATTTTTTGATCTTTCATTCCTATGCTTGTACTTTCTCCACTACCTGCGATTATATCTGCATAGTCTACTTTATTTTCAATTTTTTTTATTATATTATTGAAAGTATCTATTTTTGATTCCATTGTTTGTTACCTGCTTTTTGTTTATAATTTTTATTTCTTAATCTTATTTTTTTTGTTAAAGATATAAGTAATCATTTATTATTAGTACTTGTAATTAATTTATTTTATTATATTTATTTTTTAGAATGTTTTTTAATAAAATATTTATAACTATAGTTATAATAAATCTAATTTAAGAAAAAAATTAAGAGGTGTACAAAAAAATGGTCATTATAATAGGAACAGGAGCAGGAGGAGCATTACTAGCAATGAAACTATCACAAAACAACATACCTGTCACAATAATAGAAAAAGGACCATACACTCACAGCAAAGAAGCATTCAACTATTACGACCAAAAATACTACTCAAAAAACACAAAAACAGAAGAAAGCATAGACCTACTAAAAACAACATGTGTCGGAGGATCAACAATAGTAGCAGCAGGAAACGGAGTAAGAGTACTAGAAAAAGAATTCAAAGAACTAGGAATAGACCTAACAAAAGAATATGAAGAAATAGAAAAACTATTAAACATACATCAAATGAACGACACACACATAGGCAAAGGAACAAAAAAATTCCTAGAAGCAGCAGAAGAATTAGGATTCCAACCAATAAAAATGCCAAAATTCATAGAAGAAAAACAATGCATAAAATGTGGAAAATGCTCATTCGGATGCCCACAAGATGCAAAATGGAGTGGAAAAGACTTCATAGACAAAGCAATAGAAAACGGAGCAAAACTAATAACAGAAGCAGATGTTAAAAAAATAATAATAAAAAACAACAAACTAGAAGGAGTAGAATACACAAAAAACAACAAAAAAGAAACAATAAAATCAGAAAAAATCATACTCTCCGCAGGAGCAATAGACACAAGCATAATATTACAAAACTCAGGAATAAAATCAGGAAACAAACTATTCTTCGACCCATTCGTAACAGTAGGAGGAATACTCAAAGATATAAACTTCAACACAGAAGTACAAATGAATGCACTAGCAATAGGAAACGAATACATACTATCACCCCACTTCTCATCATTCATACCAACCTACCTAAAAAAACAACACCCAACACTAGAAGACAAAGACATACTAAGCATAATGGTTAAAATACCAGACGATATGGTTGGAACAGTAGATAAAGAAGGAAACGTTAAAAAATTCAACACCATAGGTGACATACGAAGAATATCACAAGGAACAGCAGCTGCAGGAACCATACTAGAAAAAATAGGTGTAGACCCAACAACAATGACATCAACAGTATTCAGAGGAGCACACCCTGGAGGAACAGCCGCAATAGGAGAAGTAGTTGACAAAAACTTAGAAACAAAAATAAAAGGATTATATATTGGAGATGCAAGTGTAATCCCAATATCTCCAGGAAAACCCCCTATACTACTAATACTAGCACTATCACTAAGACTAGCCAATCACATAATTAAAGAAAAAAATTAAAACTGCATATTAATCTCATCTTCAGAGATTAATCTTTCACAATAATGGCACTTAAGAGTAATAGGGTCCTTATTAATAAGATAAAATCTAGAATCTATAGGCTCACTAGTATTACTAATACATTTCGGATTAACACAATTAATCAAAGATTTTAACTCATCTCTTAATTTAACTTGAGCCTTAGAAATTATCTTATAATCTCTAATAATATTAATAGTAGCATTCTTTGATATTAAAGCAATTTGATCAAGCTCATCAGAATCAAGCTCTCTATTTTCAATTTTAACAATATCCTTTTTACCAGACTTACCAGACTCAATATTCATAGCAACAGTAACACTAGTATCATTATCTGGAAGGCCTAATATTCTTAAAACATAAATTGATTTATTAGCAGTAATATGATCAATAACAGTGCCATTTTTAATAGGTTTAACCTTAAGTTCTGGTTTCATATATAAAAATATAATAATAAAATGTATTTAATACTTATGAAAAAAAGAAAAGAAAAAAAAATAAAATTAAAAATATTTAACTAATAAATGTTTCAACAAACTTAGCATAAGCAGGTCTCGTAATAAAAACACCAATCAAAACACCTAAAATAGTAGTAAAAGCAAAACCCGCAATAGTGCCAATACCACTACTACCTCTCACAAAACCAACATATGTTAAAGGCAACATTGCCGCAATCAAAGTACCTGCAGAAGCAAAAATAATAAACAATGCATTTCTAACATTACGTCTAGTACGAGCACGTTTATTTTTAGACTTATTAGATTTATTACTTAAAACCTCATCAGTTATTATAATCTGATCATCCACACCAGTACCTACACTAGCAATCAAACCAGCAATAGCAGCTAAATCAATATTCCAACTAATAATAGATGCAATACCCAAAACAATTAAAATCTCAGACAAACTAGTAATTAAAATAGGAATAACCAATAAAGGCTTCTTATACCTGAGAAATATAATAATACTAATAACTAAAATAGCTAATAAACTAGCAACACCCACACCTTCTAAAAATTCCTGTCCCAACTCTGCAGAAATAGTATTAGAACCAATAACATGAACCTTAACAGGCAAAGAACCAGTTTTAAGAACAGTATAAACCATACTTGCTTGAGACTCAGCAGCCTGAACAGTATCTTCACTACCAGTAACCTCTAAATCAGTCACAGCCTCACCATTACCTAAACTATTCTCCAACTTAGGAGGATCATTAGTAATCTGATGACCATCCAAATACATAACAACCTCATGACCACCTTTACCCTGCGCAACCTCTGCAAACTTCTTAGCACCATCAGCCGTTAAAGAAAAAGGAACAACCCAATTAGTCTCACCCTCAATCTTATAATTATCAACACTCTCAACATCACTACCTGTAATAGCAGTTTGATTATCAATCTTAGCCTCAAAAATTCCAGGATTACCAATCAAATGCTCAATCTCTTCAGGAGTCTTCCCAGCCATCTCAATAATAACACGCTGATCACCACTCTCACGAACCTTAACATCAGAAACACCATATAAATTCAAACGCTTATCAAGAACAGCAGTAACAGTATCCATAGTACTACTATTAACAGGACTCTCTAATTCTAATTGAATCATAGATCCTCCCTTCAAATCTAAACCCTCATCAATACCAATACTAGCAATACTAATAGCACTAATAATAATAAAAAATATTAAGAGTAAAACAGGCTTATACTTTAAAAACTCAACAACCTTCTTCCTATTCATTCTTTACGCTCCATATAAATTCTTAAAATACCTAAATTCATACACCATGTAGTAATAATATCCGCACACAATCCCATAATCAACACAGAAGATATATAAAGCAAGGTATTAGCAGCAGGCATTAAAACAACAGTAACAACATACAAAACAATCATTGCAGATATAGCACACAAAGACATAGTCAAACCAGTCTTCATAGCACCAAGAGCCCTATCACCAACATCTCCATCATACCTTTTCAATAAACGAGTAGTTAAAAGGATATCAGTATCAACACTATAACCAATAAGCATCAATAAAGCACCAACAGAAGCAATATTAAGAGGAATTTTAAAAAGAGACATACCTCCTAAAGCAATAATAATATCACACAATGCTGCAAGTATAACTGCAATAGAAGGAACAGGCTCCCTAAAAACAATAAAAATAGTCACAGCCATAAATATAAATGCAAATAACAATGCCCAATAAACCTGACTCATAGCCTCTTCACTTAGAACAGGGCCAATAGAATTAAAACTAACAACTCTACCTTCTCCTCCAAGAGCACTAACAAAAGCACTATTATTAACATTACTCCCCATTTCAACAGTCATACGATTATTATTCTCAGAACCCATAACATTAATATTATCATCACCTAATGCATTAGACAACTGAGAATGTATTTGAACAGTAGAACTATTAGTCTCAATCTCAGCAATAGTACCACCTTTCAAATCAATACCCTCATCAATCCCATTAAATGCAATTAAAGATAATGAAATTAAGGTTATAATAACTGGAATAATAATTAGCTTTTTATATGATTCAATAAAAGATTTAGATACACTCATACTATTTCTTATCCCATAAAAAAAATTAATAATATAAAAATAATAAAACTATTAAATAACTTTGTTTGTTATAAAATATAAAAATTCATAAAAAAAATTACAGTTGATGAAAATATGTCTAAAAATATAATAATATACTTTTCAAGAAGAGGAAACAACTACAGTAGCTCAGGAATAAAATATTTAGAAATTGGAAACACAGAAAAAGTTGTAAGTTATATACAAGAATTTATAGATGCAGATGTATTCGAAGTTAAACCTAAAATAGAATACCCTGAAGACTATATGGAGTGTACCGAAGTAGCTAAAAAAGAACAAGAAAATAATGAAAGACCAGAATTACAAGAATATTTGGACACTATCGAAGAATACGACACAGTATATATAGGATTCCCAAACTGGTGGGGAACATTACCTATGCCATTATGGACACAATTAGAAAAATTAGACTTCACAGGAAAAACTGTAAAACCATTTGTAACACATGAGGGCTCAGGTATGGGAAATAGTCTAAATGATCTTAAAAAATTATGTGAAGGTGCAGAAATAGTATCTGGATTATCAATACAAGGAAGTAGTGTTGATAGTTCTAAAGATAATGTTGAAACATGGTTAAAAAATTAAACCCTTTTTTTTTTAACCCAAAAAAATCTTTTTTTCTCTTTTTTTTAACTATAAATATTCAAATCTAAAGATCTTGCTATTCTAATACTATCTCTTTCTAACTGAATTAAACTTTTATCTTTAGTTCTAACTTCAAAACTTTCAATAACTCTACCCCCACGTAATTTAACCTTTTGTTGCATACGTTTAAGTGTATTTTCTCCACCATTATTACTTAAAGTAGTGAATAAAACCACATCTTTTCCTTTTAAATCTAATTTATCAATTAATGTAATTATTGCAGGAGTAGGATTGTTAGCCCAAGTAGGAGTTCCAATATAAACTAAATTATAATCTGTTAAATCTATTTTATCAGGATATATTTCAGTCTTTTTTTCTCTAAAAGCATCTACTGATGAATTAAATCTATTAAAAAAACCCTTTCTCTCTTTCAAATCTTTAATTTGAATTAAATCAGAATTTAATTCATTAGCTAATGTTTTAGAAACAACTTCTGTTTTTTTAGTTTCAGAATAATAAAGAATTATTGTATTCATAAAAAAATTATACTCCCTTTATTTAAAAACAATATAAAATTATGATATTTTTTATAAATAAAATTTATGGGTGCATACCATAAATATTAAGTCCCATCATTTCATCAAAACCACAAATAATATTTAAATTTTGCACTGCTTGACCCGAAGCACCTTTAACTAAATTATCAATGGCTGATACAATAACTAAACGATCAGTATCATCTATTTCAAAGCATCCAATATGCATATGATTGGATCCACGAACAGAACTTAATCTAGGAATTTCTCCTTCATCAGTAATATGTACAAATGGTTCTGAGTTATATTGTTTAGTATAAATGTCACGAATTTCTTCACTATCAACATCAACATCTTCTTTAAAAAAGCTGTGGCTGGTAGTTAAAATACCTCTTATACTTGGAACTAAATGTGGAGTGAATGATACTTTAATATCTGAAAACAATCCTAGTTCTTGACGTATTTCAGGGGTATGTCTATGGCTAATTATTTTATAAGGATTAACATTCTGACTAATATTTGGGAAATGACTTGATTCAGTAGGATTAACTCCAGAACCACTAACACCAGTTTTACTATCAAAGATTGTTCTATCTAATAATTTTAATTTAGATAAAGGGAAAATTGATAATATTGCTCCAGTAGTAAAACATCCAGGATTTGCAATTAAATTTGCTTTTTTTATTTCATCACGATGGATTTCTGGAAGACCATAAACTGCATCAAGTTCTCCGGTATGTTTAAGATTATACCATTTTTCATAAACATTTATATCATTAAAACGATAATCTCCACTAAAATCAATAACTTTAGAACCAGATTCTAAAATGCTTGGAACAATATTCATTGAAGCACCATGAGGTGTTGCAGTGAAAACAACATCACTATCTAATTCATCAACATTTTTATCTTCAAATACAAGTCCAGTTTCTCTTAAATGTGGATGTATCTTGTGTATTGGTTCTCCATCATTTTTTCTTGATGTAACATGTTTTATATCTACTTCTGGATGGTTTAATAAGAATTTTAATAATTCTCCTCCAGTATATCCACTTGCACCGACAACAGAAACACTAACCATTAATAATCAACAACCATTATCCTATTTTTTTTATTTTGAATTTCTTATTTTCTCAATTATTTTATTACTACTATCTAATTCGCTATTATGATAATCTTCAACACGAAGAACTTTAACATCTAAACCATTATTTTTAAGATCATTTTCTAATTTTTCAATATCAAAATTTTGATCTGGGCCAATAGCAATAATATCTGGGTTAATCTCATGAACAATTCTAAACATATCTTCATCTTCATATCCAAGATATGCCTCGTCAACAGGTTTTAAATATTTAATCATTTCTAAACGTTGATTTTCATTAACAATAGGGTTACGTTTATTTTTTCTAACAGTAGAATCTCTTGCAACAACTACGGTTAGATATGAATCTTTTCCACCTAATTCTTTAGCTTTTTCTAAATATAATCCATGACCTGGATGAATTATATCAAAAGTACCACTAGCCATAACCTTCATGAATTCAAAACCCTTTTTTTATAATAAATTATATTTTTTCATATTTTAAAGCATCTTCTAATTTAATATTCTCTTTATATAATGCTGAACCTATAACAACACCTTCAACATTTGTTTTTGATAATTTAGCAACATCTTCAATAGAACTTATTCCTCCAGAATAAACAACTGGAATATTAACGGAATTTAACAGTTTATTAACAGGTTCTAAACTAAATCCTTCAAGTAAACCTTCATAATCAACATTAGTAAATAAAATACTGCCTGCACCAAGTTTTTCAAACTCACTACCTAACTCAACAGCACTTTTATCAATAGAATTCTGCCATCCATTAATAACAACACGAGAATCTTTACTATCTAAAGAAACCATAATATGTTCTTTACCAAATTCACTTGCTAAATGGGTTATTGTTTCAGGTTCCTTAATGCCCATAGTACCAATAATTAAACGTTCAATACCAAGATTTAATAATTTTTCAGCATATTCAACACTACGTATGCCTCCACCTAACTGTATAGGAACATTAACATTATCTAGAACATCTTTAATAATTGGAAGATTGGATTTACCATCAATAGTACCATCCAAATCAATAACATGAATAATACTAGCACCTTTATCCTCCCAATGTTTAGCAACATTCTCAGGATTATTAATAACAACTTGTTCACTACCAGGTTTCCCTTGAACTAATTGAACACATTTACCATTCTTAATATCTACTGCAGGCATTATTAACATATAATTTTTAACCTCAAAAAAAATATTAAATTAACAATTATAAAAATATATTAAAATATTATAATATAAAAAAATTTACATTAACAAAATAATAATTAATAAATTCAAGAATAAAAGGATTATCCCTAAAATGAAACGAACAGCACTAAAAATAGGATACATAGGAACAAATTTTCATGGATTTCAAAGACAACCCGAACTAAGAACAGTAGAAGGGGAATTAATCTATGTACTAAAACAATTAGGTTATATTGATGATCTTAAAAAATCAAGATTCAGAATAGCTGGCCGAACAGATACTGGAGTACATAGTCTTGGAAATGTTATAAGCTTCCAAACAGAAAAAGAAATACATATAAATCAAATAAACAATTGTCTATCGGATGATGTGCAAATATTAGCACAAGCACCAGTAAGATACGGATTCAAACCAAGATACGCCAAACAAAGATACTACAGATATGTCCTACTAGAAAATAACCTAAACCTAGAACTTATTAAAGAATCAGCAAAAATATTTGAAGGAAAACACAACTTCAACAACTTTTCAAAAAGAAAACAAAAAACACCAATAAGAACAATAGACAAAATCGAAATATCCACACCAGATGTAAACAAAAACAACCAACCAATTTTCATAGACATATATGGAGAAAGCTTCCTATGGAACATGATAAGAAAAATGGCAAGAATATTCTACTTAGCAGGTAAAGAAAAAATAACAACAACCGAAATAGAACAACTACTACAACCAGAAAAAGAAAAAGTTCCAATAAAAGTAATGCCTGCAGACCAATTAATACTAATGGACACAGAATATGACGGCATAAAATTCAAAAAAGACGAATATGCCATAATAAGATTCAAAAGAATACTAAAAGAAAACATTCAACAATATCAAAGAAACAAAAAAATAACAGAATGCCTACTAAATTCAATGGATTAAAAAAAGAAAACTTATAAAAATAAAATTTAGTAGTATTTAAAAATTATAAAAAATAAAAATCATTCATAATATAAAATAAAATTTTTTTTTAGGGAGTGTTAAGTTAATTATGAAAATTTCTGTCGTACTTGGAACTAGACCCGAAATAATCAAAATGGCATCAGTAATAGATGAAATTAATAAAAGAGGACATGAATTACTATTAATACACACTGGACAACACTATGATAAAGAAATGTCCGAAAACTTCTTCAAAGATTTAGAACTACCAATACCACAATATAACATTCATGTAGGTTCAGGAGCACATGGAGAACAAACAGGAAGAATGATGGAAGGTATAGAAGAAGTTCTAATGGAAGAAAAACCAGACATAGTATTAGTACAAGGAGACACAAACGCAGTACTTGCAGGAGCACTAGTAGCTAGTAAACTACACATACCAATAGGACATGTTGAAGCAGGACTAAGATCATTCGATGAAACAATGCCTGAAGAAATTAACAGACTAGTTGCAGATGTCACAACAAAACTATACTTTGTACCAACAAAAGAATCAGCACTAAACCTCATAAGCGAAGGAATATCACACAAACAAATAATAATAACCGGAAACACAGTAGTTGACGCATGCTTCAGAAACCTAAAAATAGCAGAAAAACGAGAAACAAGCCAATACGATGAAGGACTAAGAAACCTAGATTTAGAAAACATGAACAACATCGTAACACTAACAATGCACCGTGCAGAAAATGTAGATGTAAAAGAAAGACTAATGAATATTATAAATGCCCTTCTCAAACTTGAAGAAGTAGATATAATATTCCCAATACATCCAAGAACAAGAAACACACTAAAAAACTTCAACCTACTAGAAAAACTAGAAAACACAAAACACATACACCTAATAAAACCAGTAGGATACCTAGACTTCCTATTACTACTATCTAAATCAAAATTCATACTAACAGACTCTGGAGGACTACAAGAAGAAGCAATAACACTAAACATACCAGCATTAACACTAAGATACAATACAGAAAGACCAGAAACAGTAACAGCAGGAGGAAACATCCTCGTAGGATCAAACACAGAAAAAATACTAGAAAACGCAAAAAGAATACTAGAAGACGAAAAATTCTGCAATGATATGAAAAATGCAGTCAACCCATACGGAGAAGGTAATGCAGCAGCAATGATGCTAGACTCAATCGAAGAAGCATATGCCAACAACGAACTCAACATCACAGCACCAGAAACAGTAATGTCAACATTCACACGCAAAATGGAAAATATAACAGAAAATATAACTGTAGGAGACTTCGAAGAAAACAACAACTGTCTAATTCACCTAATATACTCAGACACACTAGAATTCCCAGAAGCAAAACTAAACCTAAAAGATAAAATAATCTTCTACGACCAATACGCATCATAAAAAAAATTCATACCAACCATTCTTTTCACACATAATTTATTATTTTTTTTATTTATTTTGGAGACATCTAAACAGTGACTACTGAAAAACCTATACTAGTATTCGAATACTTCACAGCCAACGGAATAAATAATCAAAGCATAGTACTCGAAGCAATAAGCATGATTAAATCCCTAACAGATGATTTAAAACACAAAAACATTAATCTAATAATATCTAAAAACTACAAACAATACTTTAATGATAAAAACATCAATACTACATTTATAAACGAACCTCTCGAAGAATGGTTACAAAAAAACTCAAAAAACTTCACAAAAGCAATATTCATAGCAGATGAAACAGAAGGGCACTTATACAACATAACAAAAATTCTAGAAAAAAACAATGTAAAAATATACTGCCCCGACTCAAACAGTGTTAAAATATGCAGTGATAAATTCTTAACATACAATAACCTAAAAAACAAAATCAAACAACCAAAAACATTCAAAATAAAAATAAATACCGAATGGAAAACAAACATACTAAAAATATTCAATGAAATAAAATCTAAAATAATTATCAAACCAGTTAAAGGAGTAGACTGCGATAATGTAAAAATAATATCTACGAAAGAAGATATTCAAAAATTAAATAAACAAGATTATACTGATGAAATTTTAATCCAAGAATATATAACTGGAGAATCATGTAGCGTTAGCTTATTATCTGATGGTAAAAATGCACTACCCTTAAGTTTAAACAAACAAAATATAAACACAGATAATTATAATAATTCTTATAACGGTGGAATGCTACCATATAATCATAAACTAAAAAAAGAAGCATTCAAAATAGCAAAAAATGCAATTGAAAATATAAAAGGCCTTAAAGGTTTTGTAGGAGTTGATCTAATAATAAATGATGAAATAACATTTATAGAAATAAACTCCCGATTCACAACACCCTACATAGGCCTTAAAGAAATAATAGATTTCAATATTGCAGATGCAATTTTTAAAATATTAGATAATGAAATTACACTTAAAGAATTAGAAAACTTCAATCTAAATGGAAAAATAGAATTCCTAAAAGAAAATAATGACATTAAATTAAATAAACTAATAGAATAATGGTGATTACACTTGAAAATAGCAGGTTTCGATATAGGTGGGGCTAATACAGACTTAGCAATTATTGAATATGATAACGATGGAGAAATAAAAAATATAGAAACAGATTTCAGTTATCTACCAATGTGGTATAAAAATGATGAATTAGGAGAAACATTAATAGAATTAATAGAAAAAATATGTCCACTTAATGAAATAGATGCTGTAGGAATCAGTATGACTGCAGAACTAGTGGATGCATATGAAACAAAAAAAAAAGGAGTTCTAGACATAGTTAATAAATGTTTAAAAGTTTTTAACAAACCAATAGGATTCGTAGGGGTGAATGGAATGCTAACTCCTGATGAAATCAAAAACAAACCATTAGAAGCAGCTGCTGCTAACTGGATAGCAACATCAGAAATTGTTGCATCAATGGAAAAAGACTGCATATTTGTTGACACAGGAAGCACAACAACAGATATAATACCTATAAAAGATGGTAAAGAATGTTCTATAGGTCGTTCAGATTTTGAAAGATTAAGCACAGGAGAATTAGTCTACACAGGAACATTAAGAACAAATATAGCAAGCTTTGTAGATAAAATCCCATTAGATGGATCAGAATACCGTGTTGCATCAGAATTATTCGCAATAACAGCTGATGTTTATAATATTTTAGATTTAATATCACCAGAAGATTATGTATGTGATACCTGTGATGGTCAAGGAAAATCCAAATTAGAATCAATGCGCAGAATATCTCGAGTTTTATGTGCAGATTTGGAAATATTAACAGAAGAAGAAATTCATTATATATGTGAATTCATACATCAAGCACAAGTTGCACAAATTGCTAATGCATTAGACGAAGTTGCAAAAAGAGAAAAGCTTGAAATAGTAATAACAACCGGTTTAGGTAAAGATATATTATGTACTGAAGCAGCAAATAGTCTTAACTTAATGGTTAAACCAATGAGTATGTATTTATCTGATGAAGAATGTGTAGTTGCACCAGCTATTGGAACAGCAGTTATGATGAAAAATAATTTATAATGTATTTTATTTAAAAATATTACTTTTTTTTATGTCAAAAAAGGAAAATTCTAACTTATTGAAATTATTACTAATTTCAACATTGCTTGTTATTGTATTTTGGTCATTTATTAGTATTTCAGATACAGAGCTTGTAGGTAGTAATGATTTAGGTGAAGTAATTAAACATACTTATTCACATAATGAAAATCCTAATTTTAAAATAGCCATAATATCTGGAATGCATTCTCGTGAAAATTTACATAAAATTATTCTGCCTGAAGTATGTAAATTCTTAGCATTGTTTAATAATGTTGAAGTTACAAATTATCAAGTTATAGTAACAGATAATCCTGATGATTTTGATATAGGGCGTGCTAACGGAGAATCTTTAGTACATGATTATGTTGTGAATGATATAAGTAATTCAGACTATGATTTAGTTATAATTGGACATGATCACGAAGAAGGTTACGGTGAAGGATATTATATAGCAACTCCGAGTATGGACTCATCTTCTGTAAATCTAGCAGATAATGTTATGGAAGATTTAGGTGATTTTAATTATTACAAACGAGATACTTCAGTATCTGCTAAAAGTTCAAGTATTTCAAAAGTTGATAATCCTATTGTTAACACAGGTACTAGATTATTTGTATACGAAATACCTGAAAACGATTTACCTATCTTTGCTTTTATAAACTCTTATAGATTATCAACATCTTCATTAAATAATCTAATCTAAAAAATAGGATTTTTAATACCATACATCTTTTATTCCAATAAGATAAGCAATTGTATTACTTAATAAATGGAAAATTATTGAAATTATACAAATTAATAAGATAATTGGTATGTTTAATTGTATAATTGGTGAAATAAAGATTATTGCTCCAAAAACAAAATCTAATTGATCTAATAATGGTGCTGGAGCTCCACTTTCTAAACCTAATCTTCTTTTTATAAAGCTTCCCACAGCATCACCAATTAATGCTCCAATAGCAAGTAAAAAACCAAAAATTAAACCACTTGTTATGGTAGTAGGTAAGTTAATTAAAATAATGTTTCCTGTTAATTCAGGTATATTCAGTCCAACATATCCTATAATACCTCCAATTATTGTTCCAATTATTGTTCCTGATATAAGACCTCTCCATGTTACACCATTTCCAATTAAACGATTACCATCGCTAAATGTTTTGTACATATCTAAAGGTTTTCCACCTCCAAATGCTAATCCACATAAATTTGAAATATATGCTGGTAACATGAAATAGATTGCAAATAAACAATTAATTAAAAGTATTATTAAATTTTCAGACATTTACAGTACCTTTTTATAAGTCATATTTATTAGTTTATTATAAAAATTGTTTTTCTTTTAAAAATTAATAAAATAGAAATAGATTCTAATTATAATATTTTATTATTTAGTATATAAGATTTATATATATTATAAAGTTTAAATACTATAATTATTAATATATTATAAGGTTAAAAGTTTAAACTAAATTTATTTATATAATATTTATAGTTTCAAACTTTTTAATTTATTTTTATTAATTAAATAATTCAAAAAAAAATTTTTTTACTTTATAATTAATTATTTTATAATCATTTCATAAAAAAAATAATTTTTTTCATTACGTTATTTTTTGTTTTAGAAGAATATTAATATTAATTAAATGGTGATTTGATGGAAATAAAGAAAACGGTCAGTTTATGTCCAACATGTCTTAAAAGCATTCCAGCTGAAGTATACGAAGAAGATGATAAAATATTTATTAAAAAAACATGTCCTGAACATGGTGAATTTAATAATACTTACTGGGGAGAATCTAAACTTTATAATGATGTTGAAAAATTCGAACCTTTAGTAAAACCTGTAGAAAATCCACAAGTAAATGAAACTGAAGGATGCCCTAATAACTGTGGTGTCTGCGGACAACACAAAACCAGTACAGTACTAGGTTTAATAGATGTTACTAATCGTTGTAACTTAAGATGCCCAATATGTTTTGCAAATGCAGCAGCATCAAGAGCATTATACGAACCAACATTCGATGAAATAGTTCAAATGTTAAAAAACCTAAGAAACTTAGAACCACGACCATGCCCAGCAATACAATTTGCAGGTGGAGAACCAACAGTAAGAAAAGACCTTCCAGAAATAATTAAAAAAGCAAAAGAATTAGGTTTCTCACATACTCAAGTAGCAACAAACGGTATACGTTTAGCTAAAAAAGAAGGATACGCAAAGGAACTTAAAGATGCGGGACTAAACACAGTATACTTACAATTCGACGGTGTAACTGAAGAACCATACATCCAAGCTAGAGCTAAAAACTTATTACCAATTAAACTTGAAGCAATAGAAAACTGTAGAAAAGCAGGACTCGGCCTAGTATTAGTACCTACATTAGTAAAAGGAATCAACGATGATCAAGTTGGAGATATTCTAAAATTAGCACTTGATAATGTAGACATAATCCACGGGGTTAACTTCCAACCAGTATCATTCTCAGGAAGAACTCCTCACGAAGAAGTAGAACAACAAAGAATAACCATACCTGACTTCATAGACTTAGTAGATAATCAATCAAATCATCAAATAACCAAACAAGACTTCTACCCACCATCATTCGTACAACCAATCTCAGAATTCATAGGTGCATTGGAAGGAGAAGAACCATCAGTATACTTAAACTGCCACGAACACTGTGGAGTAGGAACATACATATTCATTAATGGAGAAAACTCAGTAGTCCCAATAACACAATTTATTGATGTTGAAAAACTAATGGGACTATTAGAAAAATACACCGAAGACTTAAACAAAGGAGGATTCGGAGCTAAACAAAAAGTAATGCTAAAAGCACTTAAAAATATTTATGGAGCAATTGACAACGATAAAAAACCAGATTACTTAGATTTAAAAAATATACTCTCCAGCATATTTAAAGAAAGATCCTACAAAGCATTAGGAGACTTCCACAAAAACGCATTACTCGTATCCTGTATGCACTTCATGGATCCATTTAACTTTGACGCAGACCGTGTTCAAAAATGTATTATCCATTATGCAGTTCCAGATGGAAGAATAATACCATTCTGTACAATGAACTCATTATATCGTCAAAGTGTAGAAAAAGAATTTTCAACACCACTAAACTCAAAATTAGTACAATACAACGATAAAACTGGTGAGGAGGAAGAAGATACAGAAATATAATTTTTATAAAAAATTCCATATTTTTTTATAAAAAAATATATTTTCCCAGTATTTTCAATAAACATGATTATTAAAACACCATCTAGACTACATATGACCTTAATAGATTTAAACGGGTCTTATGGACGTTTCGATGGAAGCGTAGGTTTAACAATAAACGGACCTCACTTCATATTAGAAAGTGAAGAAACAGAAAAAGGAATAACTATAGACTTTGAAGATTCTATAACTGACTCCACACTAATGGAAGCATGCATCCATAAAATAGCAAGTTCTGCAGAAAAAACTATAAACCAATATAATGTAGAAACAGGATTCCACTTCCATGTAAAACAAGCAATAATCCCACACTCTGGTTTAGGATCAGGTACCCAAATATCACTAGCAGCTGCTAAATCAATATGCGAACATATAGGCAAAGAAGTTACCTCAGTAGAACTCGGAACACTTGTAGGAAGAGGAGGAACATCAGGTATAGGTACATTCTCATTTGATCTCGGAGGGCTCATAGCAGATGGAGGACATAGCTCCAAAGAAAAAAGCACATTCCTACCATCATCCGCATCAACAGCAAAACCTCCACGATTAATAGGAAGATATGATTTCCCAGAAGACTGGAACATACTAATAGCAATCCCACCAGCAAACAATGATGTTGCAGGAAGCAAAGAAGTAAACATATTCCAAAGTTACTGCCCAGTACCAAGAAACGAAGTAGAACAAATATCACATGTAGTATTCATGAATCTAATACCGTACATGTTAGAACACGATATTGAAAACTTCGGCCAATGCATAAACATGATACAATCACGGGGATTTAAAAAAGTAGAAGTAAGCCTACAACCCTCAAATGTAACAAACCTAATGAACTTCATGAGAGACAATGGAGCATACGGCGTAGGAATGAGTTCATTCGGCCCATCAATATACACAATATACGATAAAAACAATAAAGACATAGTTAAAAGCACAGAAGAATATCTTGATGGGGAAGGAACAATAATAACCACTAAAGCACAAAACCATGGTTATGAACTAAAAAAATAAAAAAAATAAAGGAAAAAATAGCTATGGAAAACCTAGAAGGAAAAGTATGGAAATTCGGAGATAATATCGATACAGATATTATTATACCTGGAAGATACCTAAGAACATTCAACCCCCAAGACTTAGCAGATCATGTCCTAGAAGGAGAAAGACCAGAATTCACAAAAAATGTTAAAAAAGGCGACATAATTGTTGCAGGGGAAAACTTTGGATGCGGATCCAGTAGAGAACAAGCACCCTTAGCAATAAAAACTGCAGGAGTATCAGCAATAATAGCAAATTCCTTTGCAAGAATATTTTACAGAAACGCAATCAATATAGGATTACCTGTCATTAAAGCAGATGTCATAGCTGAAGATGAAGACATCCTATCAATAAACCTAGAAAAAGGAATCGTAATAAATAAAAACAACAACAATGAATTTAAAATAGAACCTTTCAAAGAATTCATGTTAAACATACTATCTGATGGCGGAATAGTAAATCATTATTTAAACAACAAAGAATAAAAATCCAATAAAAATACTTATTTTCAAAAAAAAACAACATCATTAATTAATTATTTTTTCACAATTTACAAAAGTTAAAATAACAGGAGGTTAACAAAGTGGAATGTCCAGTATGTGGAGCAAATAACTCAAAAGTAATCAAATCCAAAAAATTCAATACAAAAAAAGGAGTACGTAAAGAAGTATTAATACAATGTCAAGAATGTAACCAAGTATACAAAGACTCCATACTAGAAGAAAAACCAAAAGAATACAACTTAATAATAAGTGAACATGAAAACTCATTCAAAACAAAAATACTCCTCTTCCCAGACGAAATATTATCAACTGGAGACTATCTACAAACAGAATTCGGTAATGTTGAAATAACCTCTCTAGAAACAGAAGAACGCCGAGAAAAACGTGTAAAAGCATCTAAAATAAAAACAATATGGGCAAATTCAATTGAAATACCTGCAAGATTCGGTATAAGTGTAGACTTACATGGCCTAGTTTCAGCATACAAAGTAGAAACCTCAAGAGACTATGAAATAAGTGTTGGAGACATATTCAAAATAGACAAATACATAATACACGTTCACGTTATAAAAACCGATGAAAGAAAACTAACAAAAGGATTCGCAAAAGCAAAAGTTATAAAAAGAGTATATGGAAGACCAGTTCAACAAAAAAAATACGATTACGACTTAACACACCATATTATCAGTAAAAAAGCAATATAAAAAAACAGGGGTTCAACAAAACAATGAAAGTATTCATATATACTTACGGTTGCACATTCAATAAAGCAGACTCACAAATAATGGCAGGACTACTAACAAAAGAAAAAGACATATCCATTACAGACAATGTTGAACAAGCAGATATAATCATAGTAAACACATGCTATGTTAAATTACCTACAGAAAGTAAAGTTATAAACAAAATTAAAGATCTTCAAAAAGAATTTCCAGATAAAAAAATCATCATAACTGGATGTATGGTTGAAGTTGACCCTAAAAAATTAGAAAATATCGGTCAAAATTGTTCATGGATTGGACCACACCAATTAAACAAAACCGTTGATGTTGTTAAAAAAACATATAATGGAGAAATATCAAGAGAAACAGGTTTTTCAAGAAACTCCAAAGTATGCCTACCTAAACTATCAGACAACCCATATGTACATGTTATACAAATATGCGAAGGATGTTTAGGAACCTGCACATACTGCTGTACACGTCTAGCAAGAGGAAGTCTAATAAGTTACCCTATTAAAGACATAGTTAAAGAAGCAGAAGAAGCAATAAAAAATGGAGCAGTTGAAATAGAATTAACCGCACAAGATACCTCAGCATATGGAAAAGACACCGGTGAAAAACTACACGAACTAATAAAACAAGTATCCAATATAGAAGGAGAATTCAAAATAAGAATAGGAATGATGAACCCTAACAATATTGGAAATGATTTAAAAGAACTAGTTAATGCATTTAAATCAGATAAAGTCTACAAATTCTTACACTTACCAATACAATCTGGAAGTAACAAAGTTCTAGAAGAAATGAAAAGAAATCACACAATCGAAGATTATAAAAATATTGTTAAAGAATTCAGAAAAGAAATTCCAGAATTAACATTAGCCACAGATATTATTGTAGGATATCCAACAGAAACAGATGAGGATTTTTCAGAAACATTAAATCTAGTTAAAGAATTACAATTCAATATTATGCATATTAGTAAATATAGGCATAGAGAAGGAGCATTATCCTCAGTCTTACCAGAAATTCCTGACGATATTATGAAAAAAAGATCTAAGGAATTAACAGATATTAAATATAAAATCACAGAAAAAGAAAATGAAAAATTTTTAAACTCTACAATGAATGTGCTTGTTGTTGAAAAAGGAAAAAAGGGCGGTTACATAGCAAAATCTGACTCATATATCCCAGTAGTTGTTGATAATGTTTCAATTGGGGATTTTGTGAAAGTTAAAATAAATGATGTTACAAGCACTTACTTGTTTGGTGATGTTATTTTTTAAGTAAAATTTTTCCCATCTTATTCTTTCTTATTTTTTGATTTTTTCATCTATTTTGCATGTTTATATAAATTTTGTATTATCTACTTATGTATTTTTTTTATTTTATGTACTGTTAATCGAGTATTAAAACAATAAACTTTATATACTATGTTATACGATATTTTAATTGGAGGTGAAAATATGAGTGAATTACCAATCGCACCTGTAGGTCGTATATTAAAAAACGCTGGCGCACAAAGAATTTCCGATGATGCTAAAGTTGCATTAGCTGAAGCATTAGAAGAACAAGGTGAAGAAGTAGCAACCAAAGCTGTAAACTTCGCACGCCACGCTGGTAGAAAAACCGTCAAAGCTGAAGATATCAAATTAGCTATCAAATAAGTTTTGTCGCAGTTTTTTTTATTTTAATAATATCTATTGGTCATGGATACTATTTCAGACCAATTAAATATTTACTTTTTTTATTTATAATAAAAAATTAGAATTTTTATATTTACACTGCTTTTAAAAGCTTTTTTCAGTATTTTAATCCTATATACACGGGTTTATATTTAATGCACAAAACATTTATATATGTTGTTATATAAATTTATATATGTTATTTATGGACCGGTGGTCTAGGGGTATGATACCTCCTTGACGTGGAGGGGATCACGAGTTCAAATCTCGTCCGGTCCATTATATTTGCACATGCCATAGTAGTTCAGATGGGAGAACGCCAGACTGAAGATCTGGATGTCGCTGGTTCAAGTCCGGTCTATGGCATTTAAAACTATTTTTTTCTCAATATTTATAATTACAATTATTTCCAGTATCTATTCACAGATTAACTATTTTTAAAAAGAAATTCATCAAAAAAAGATTATATTAACCACAATTTTCATTTTTTAAGTGTTTTTAGTGTTTAATTTTCCCTATATTTTTTCAAGTAATGCAATGTGTGTTTTTTCCATTATAATATAATTTTTATTATAATATAAATTTCATTATATAATGTTAAGTGTGTTTTTTCCATTATAATATAATTTTTATTATAATATAAATTTCATTATTTTTATATATTATGTATTCTAACATTTTATTAAAGGTGAAAATTATGGGAACATTACCATTAGGAAATGATAATGATTTAGATGACACACAATTTTATAATAGAATTGAAGAAATCTCATTTATTTCAGATAATTTGGAACTAACAAAAAAAGGTTCAACTCCAACAATATTACTAACGGGTATTAGGGGAGTAGGAAAAACTGCATTAATGAAAAAATTAAAAAAAGAACTTCAAGATAAATATCTAATAGTTTATATGGATTTATCTGCAGTTGATAAATTTAAAAAAGATTCTTTCAATCGTTTTAGTTTTATGAAATTATTCTATGAATCTATTATTAAAGCATGTAATGAATCAAATATTATAACCATCAGTACAAAAATTTTAAAATATTTTAAAACACGAAATTTTAAAATAGATAAAATAGAATCCGTTGATAAAATTCCAATTCCTATTATTAAAACAGAAGAAGACTATGTAAAATTCACTAATTTCACAATGGATTTGCCTCAACAGTTATATGAAGATTTTAAAGAACATATTGATGGTGTTTTAATATTTATGGATGAATTTCAAATATTAAAAGAACTTGATGAAGATGTTAATGGATTTTTATGGTATATTCGCAGTGTAATCCAATCACAAAAACATATTGGGTATATTTTTTCTGGAAGTATGAGTGTTAAAGATGAATTAATAACAGATATTGCTGGTCAAAAAGGTGCTTTCGGAGGCAGAATATTAAATTATGAGATAAAAACATTCTCATATGAAACAACAAAGAATTATTTAACTGAGAAAGCAAATTATCTTAATTTTACAGAAGATGGTTTTAAAAGGTTTTATAATTGTACAAATGGAATTTTATATTATGTTAACAGTTTTGCGAGATTGTTACCTCCTTATGAAGAGTTAAACGAAGAAGTAATAATTTCAGAATTTAAAAAATCGTTGCCTTATTTATTAATCCATTTAACAAATGAATGGTATAAATTAAACAAACAAGAAAAAAGAATTATTGCTGCACTTGTTGAAAAACCATTAAAAAGATTTGAAATAGCAGAAAAACTAGAAGTAACCAGTGGTGCAATTGGATCTTCTCTAAAAACATTACAAAACAAAACATTAATAGAATTAGATGACAATGAGTATCATATATATGATTCTATATTTAAAGCATGGTTAAAAAAAGAGTTTGAAGAAAAGGGTGATTATCCTTATTAATATGATAAAATTTAGGGGTTTTTTGAAGAATTAGTTTTTAAAAACTTATTAAAGAGTTATTTTAACTCTTTAAAAGTTTTATTTTTCTTTTTATTTCTTTTCGTATTTTGGTTTTTTATCGAATAATCCTGGAGCATTAGCTTCACTACTTTCACTTGCCTTTTTTATTTGATCAATAATTTGAGGTCCTCGTGATGTTCCTATACGTGTTGCTCCAGAAGCAATTACATTATTAGCTTCTTTAAAGTTACTTATTCCTCCAGATGCTTTTATTTCTTTGCTTGGTGCATATTTGTGTATTAGGATTAAGTAATTTACAAAATCGTTGAAGTTATTTTTTCCACTAAATCCTGTGCATGTTTTTATAAACTCTGCATCAGTTTTTTCAATTATTTTTGATACTTTAGCAACTTCTTTATCATCAAGTAAGGTTGTTTCTATAATTATTTTTAGTGGGGTTTCCCCAATAGCTTCTTTTACACTATCGATATCTTCTTTTATTAAATCGTATTTTTCGTTTTTTACTGCAGGGATATTGATGACCATATCAATTTCGTCTGCACCATCTTCTATTGCTTGTGTTGCTTCTGCTACTCGGGAGCTTGTATTACCAAATCCTAGTGGGAAGTCAACAACACTTATAACTTTCACAGAACTGTCTTTTAGTAGTTCTTTCATGTCTTTAACATAGGTTGACCCAACAACTACTCCGTAGAAATTGTATTCTTTTGCTTGTTCTGAGAATGCTTTCAATTCGCCTTGGGTTGCAGTATTATCTAAAAATGCATATTCTATGTATTGGGCTAATTCGTCAGCGGTTTTTAGTCTCATTAGGTTGTTTACCATATTTATCTTTTTCTCCACATTTTTTTCTTTTTTTTGTTAATTAGATAATTGATAATTTTATTTTAGTATTTATATTTTTAGTTTAATTTTTTTCTGAGGTATTGTCCTTTTTGAGTATAATTTAATTGAGTATAATAATTGTATTCACCTATACCACATCTAGTTAAAATTTCAGTTTTATTATTATCTAAAATTATTTCTTCTGCACGATTCAATAAAATACTATTAAAAGAATCTTCACTAAAAATATCATAAGTTCCTTTTGTTTTTAATAAATTATCATAAACTTTGATTTCTCGCAATAATGCAGAATCTTCACTAACTTCAACTCGGTGAGCATTAACAGAAGGGAAACGTAATCGAAGATAACCGCCTAAAACACTCCTATCACTATTTTCTAAAGATAAAAACACCTCTTTACCACCAACACACTTATAACTTTCTTCAAAAAGCTTAAAATCATCAACACTAAACTCAGAATAATCCTTATATCCTAATTCTCTGCAACGAATACAATCACAACTACCTTTATCATCATCTAATTTATTATAAACTAACTCTCCAAGATTAGACTTACGAACACCATCTTCAATTAAAGTAGAAGGAATATCTCTTTGTATTCGCATAGTGCGAACCCAACGAGGCAATCTTTTCTTAATTTCAACAATTAAATCAACAGCTTCATCATCACTATATGGTTTATAACCTCCCTTCTTCCACAAATCATACAAATCACTGCCATAAGTAACAAGACATGGATAAATCTTAATCATATCTGGCATATACATTTCATTAGAAAAAATATAATCGAACATCTTAAGGTCCTCTTCTGGGCTTTGAAACAAGCCTAACATAAAATGCATACCAACTTTCAAACCAGAATCACGCAATATCTGATTAGCAGTAACAGAATCACTAACAGTATGCCCACGCTTCATTTTATCATAAATATCATCATGGGTAGTCTGAACACCAATCTCAACACGTGTAGCACCCATGCTCAACATACGATCAATATGCTCAATCTTACACCAATCAGGACGTGTCTCAAATGTAATGCCTGTACATTTAATACGAGAATCCTTACAAACATCTAAAACATCATCTAATAAAACATAATCATAAGAACCGTATGTTTTTAAAATATTATTGGAATATAAAGAACAGGACTTTAAAAACTCATCACTAAAATCAGGACTATTTCCTGCTTCAATATTTTCAACAATCAAACCAAAATCAATAATTGCTTTTAAAATCTTTGAGACAAACCATTCTTGATAAGATAAATCAGTTGAAGGAAAAGTACCTCCCATAATAATAATCTCAACTTTACTAATGTCATGACCAATACTATATAACTGTTTCAAACGATTAAAAGTCTGAACATATGGATGATACTCAAACATACGTCCTCTAAGGGCTGCAGGCTCTTCACCAGTATAACTTGGAGGTGCAACATCACTTTTAGGACAATAAAAACATCTTCCATGAGGACACTCATGAGGATGACACATAACAGCAACAACAGCAACCCCTGTAGCAGATTTAGAAGGTTTTTTACGTAGAACATGCCCAATATTCTCTTTTTCCTCAGGACTAGCAAGTTCTAAAATATCAGCATTACTCATAAAACGCTTTAATTTCATATCCCTACATAATTGTCGCTTTTTAACTTCAAGTTCACGGCGACTATTAATTTCACCATCTAAAATAGCATCTATAATAATTCTGCAAGCATCTTCCATAAAATTTTTTACTCCTTACAAAAAAAATTGTAAAAAAAAGATTGTTTTTTTCCTTTAATTATTTTTTTTATTATTAATTATAATATCTACTATTAATATAATAATATATTACAAATAAATATAATATATTATAATAATAACAATATACATTAATATTTAAAATAAATGGAGGGGAAAATCAAAATGGAAGCTTGTGACATAAGAGGAAAAACAATATCTATAGGATCATATGCAAGATACAATGGAACAGGAACCACAGGACAAATAGAAAACCTCAAAAAAGAAAACAACACAATGTGGGCAAAATTCAATGATAAAGATTTATGGTACTCACTTGATACCTTAGAAGTCATCAAAGAAGATGACATTAAAAAATTCAACAAAGATGATGACAATTCAGAAAAAGTTAAATACATAAAAGATAATGCAAAAGATAATGCAGTATCTAACTTTTCTGATGTTGATGCATGTGGAGCAGGATAAAAAAAATCCTTTCTCTACAATTTTTTTCTTTATCTAATTTATTTTTTTTCATCCAGTAAAATTTTTAATCTTTTCAGCAAGTTTAGGACCAATACCATCTATTTTTTGCAATTCTTTTTCACTTACAGGTCTTAAATCCTCACCAAAAATATCAACAACATTACGTGCACGCTTACGACCTAAACGTTTAACACCTAAAACTAATGGTAAAATATCATCTTTAACACCATAATATAATCTTCCAGATAAAAGATCTAAATCTCTACTAAAACCATATTTACCTAAAACTTCTAAAGTATCCTTAGCAAATCTAACAAGTAAACTAGCTTCATATGCAGATCTACGAGTACTAGCACTATAAACATTATATGCATTTTCAATTTGATATTCGGTTTTTTCATTAATCCATTCAACTAAACTTACACATGTGGCTTCAGGATTACCAATATCAATAGCAAGTAAACCTAGGTTACTTAATTTTTCATAAACAGGATCCTTACTCTTACGACCTTTAAATGAAATAAGTGGTAAATCAGATGTTTGAGTTAATTGATAAATAAGTTCATAAATATTCAACTCAGTAATGTTACTAGCATATTCTTTAATTTTAACAGCAGTTTTAACAGCATAATTTGATTTAGCAATAAGATTTCCAAAATCAGTAGTTTTCAAACCTTCAGGTGTTGCCATTAAAATACCATTTTGAAGTAAAAATTCTATTGAGGATTGAATTTCAAAGTTTAATGCATCATTTGCAAAAAGACTCATACTTGGATTATTATTCATTTGATAACCATAAAATGTAGTTTGGAAAAACTCACTTAACTCATCAGGAGTTTTTGATAATGTTGAAGCTACTTGTATTATTATTTGTTTAAGCATAGAATCTTTATTTTCTATTAATTTGGAATTTGTAGGTTCAACTTCTCCATTTATATAGGTTTCTTCTAAGTTTAAGGATTCTTCCATAGATTTAGCAATTAAATAAGAGTAACCTACATTATCATATTGTGGGCGTCCTGCTCTTCCGGACATTTGAAGATAATCAAATACTGGAATATTTTGAGGTCCTCTACTTGTCCAGCGAGTATAATCTCTAATGGCCACATATTTTGAAGGTAAATTAACACCATACATTAAACTTGGTGTTGCACTAATCATTAAAATGTTACCTTCACGAAATTCTTCTTCAATAATTTCTTTTTGTTCATTGAATAAACCTGCATGGTGGAATGCTGTTCCATTTTCTAATGCTTCTGCTAATCGGATACATGTACTTGTAGGTTTGCTTCCTTTTTTTTCTGGAACATCTAATATTTTTTTAGAAACTTCTTTAAATTTTTCTTTTTGTTGTTTATTTATTTTCTTTTTTAATTTATTGGAAACATATGTTGCTAAACTTTCAGTGAATCTACGTGTTGATACGAAACTTAATACTTGTGAATCTTCGTTCATTGCTTTTTCAACAATTTTTGTTATAATGTCGTTTTTGTTTTTTGTATTGAACATTTCAGTATCTAGGACTTCTTTATTTAAGGGTACTGGTCGATAGTCATGTTCAATAACTGTAGCATCTAACCATCCTTCGATTTCGTTCATGTTTTCTAGGGTAGCGGATAATGCTATAATTCTCATGTTTGGGTTTATTTTTTTTGCTCTTGCAATTGCACATTCTAATGTTGGGCCACGACTGTATTCTCCAATCATGTGGAATTCGTCAATGATTAAGGTGTCTACGTCTCTTAGAACATTCCATGAAAATTGTGTAACTGCATCAAATGATTCAAAAACCATTACTGATAAGTCTGATGATCTTGGGTGTTTACCTACTTTAATATCAAATTCTTCAAATTTTTTAAATTCTTTAACTTTTTCATTTTGTATGGATATTAAAGGAGCAGCATAAACAGCTTTACCTCCTTCTAATATGGTTTTAAGCATTGGTAGTACACCTAAAACGGTTTTACCACTTGCGGTAGGTATGGCTATAACAGTATTATCTTTATTTTCTAAGTATCCTGATTCTATTACTGCTTTTTGTGCTGGGTTAAAATCTTCAATATATGGGTAACAAGCATTAATAATTTCTTTAATTTCTTCTGGAATTGTATTCATAGTCCTTAATCATACCCCTTTATTTTTTTTATTTTTAATATAAGTACATAAGGTATTTATGCCTTTTTTGTTAGCATTTTAAAAGTAATAAAAATTTTATCCGGTTAAATGCTATTTTTTTCTTTTTTTATAACATGTATGTTGCTAATTTTAGTATGTGGGTACTGTCCATCTTCATCTTTTTCAACAGACTTTGTCATATCCCAAATAGTTAATAATGCAAGGTTAACTCCTGTAAGTGCTTCCATTTCAACACCTGTCTGCCCAGTATTTTTAACTATACATGTGCATACTATGTTTTTCTTTTTAACTTCAAATTCGACTTTAATACTACTAATATTTAATGGGTGGCATAAAGGTATTAATTGTGATGTGCTTTTAACACCATTAATTCCTGCAATTTGGGCTGTTGTTAAAACATTACCTTTTTTTATATTATTATTAACTATCATTTGGATAGTTTCCTCTTGAAGAGTAATAGTTCCTTCAGCAATAGCTGTTCTTTTTTCTAAAGGTTTATTACCAACTTCCACCATATGCACTCCAGTGTCTGTTAAATGTGTAAATTCTTTATTAGTCATAAAAATAAACCTCAATATTTTTTTTAGATATTATCATAGGGTATTTGAACTTTACTGAAATCTTTTGCACGATTTCTAGAATTTGATTCAAATCTACTTCTTAAATCATCATCATTTAAAATTCTACTTATTCCCTCACTAATTTTTATAGGACATTCTCCATCAACTAACAATCCAACATCAGGTGTTATAATTTCACGTATGCCTCCAACATTACTACCTATAACTGGTTTACCACAACTTAATGCTTCAATAAGAACTAAACCAAAACTTTCACTATGTGAAGGTAAAACAAGTAAATCACAACTAGGAATTATATTCTCAATATCATTACGAGAACCTGTAAAAATCACATTCTCAATATTATTAGTTTCCACATATTCAGTTAAATCATTATATAAAGGACCATCACCTACAATAACAAAAACAGATTCTTTATTCACATGTTTCTTAGCTTTAATAAAACTTTTCACATTTTTACGTTTAATAAGATTACCTACAAATAATACTAAAGGAATATCCTCAGGAATATTATATTTCTCTATTAATTCTTTCTTGAATTTATAATCATTATCTGGTTTAAATTTATCAGTATCAACACTATTCCAATTAATACTAAGTTTATCAGTTAAACCTTTCACATTTGTTTTAAGAACTTCTTCTTTTAAAGCTTCACTTACAACACACACATGATCTGCATCTTTTAAAACCTTTTTTATAACTGGTCTGATGTATTTTTGTTTTTTATATAATTCAAACATATCAGAACCATGAGCAGTTACATATGTAGGGATATTATATTTTTTACCTACTTTAACACATGCAAAACCAGCAGGGAATAAATAATGCCCATGAATAAGGTCAATTTTTTCTTTTTTAACTAATTCTTCTAAGGTTTTTTTAGCATTAACACTAAACATCAAACCCCTAAGGCCGGGAATATTAACTCCTTTAGTTCCAATTACATGTATTCCATCAATATCTTTAATATCTTTATGGGGATAAGTTATAACATATATTTCATGGCCTTGTTTTACTAATTCTTTAGCTAATGAATGTATGTGGACTCCAACTCCTCCAATATGTGGATAAAATTGTCCTACCATTGCAATTTTCATATTTTAATTCCCTTATAAAATTGTTATTTAATTAATATATTAGTATGATTTGAATTTAAAATATTTCCTTCCATATCTACAAGAATTACATCTAGTTTTAAGTTAAATTTATCTAAGCATTTGTTTTTAATAGCTGTTGCAATACTATTTAAAACTTCTTCATCAATATTCTCATTTTTTATGATTGTTATAATTTCTTCAGTTGTTTTTGATTCGAATATTTTTTTTATAGTGTCTTGTTTACATCCAATAAGTGCTGAGTGTGCTGCAAAAATTTCACATCTTCCATCTGCAATAGCATGTTTTGTGTTGAATATTCCTCCAGCTACTTTAACTAATTTTCCAATATGTCCGAAAAATGTGAATTCACTTATTTCTCTTTTTTCAGCTTCTTCAAACATAAATCCTATATAGTTTCCAGTTTGTATGATTTGTTCTTTTTTGACTTTTAATTTTTTTAATGCTAGTTTTTCACCAATATTTCCTGGAACAAATACTAGATTTTCGATTTTTTCTGCTTTTGCAACATCAATTTGTTTAACAATGGAATTTTTATATGCGTCATCGTCCATTGCTTTTGCGATTCCTGTGGTTCCGAGTATGCTTATACCATCTTTTATTCCTAATCGTGGATTCATGGTTTTATTTGCTATTTCTTCTCCTTGTGGGATGCTTATTGTTATTTCTGCTATTTTGTTTTCTGGTACATGTTTTTCTAGATTTGTTATTATCATTTTTCGTGGTACTGGGTTGATTGCTGCTTGTCCTATTGGTATTTGTAATCCGGGTTTTGTTATTATTCCTACTCCTTTTCCGCCTTTTATTCTAACTTTATTTTTTTGATTTGGTGTTTTGTCTTTTAATTCTGCAGTTGCTACTATGTCTAGTCCTACGGTTACGTCGGGATCACTATATGGGTATTTTATACAGGAGCTTGTTGCTTTGTTTTCTTTAATTAGTTTTGTTGTTTTTATGTTTATGTTTAATTTTTTGGTAGGAGTTTTTATTTCTACTATTTCTATGTTTTTGTTTGTGGTTATTTTTAATAAGCTGGCAAGTGCTGCGGCTGTTGCTAGGCTTCCTGTGGTTACTCCGGTTTTTGCTTCATTTTTTTCATTTGTTTTTTCTTGTTTCATTATATTGTTTTTTTCTTTTTTTTATAAATTAAAACTTTTCACATTATTTTTTGAGGGTTATTGTTTTTATTGTAAAGTTTACCAAAAAATTTATATATTATAAAAAAGTTATCTAATACTGTTAATTATAATTATTATAAATTATTGCGGTGTTAGTCCAGCCTGGTTAAGACTCTAGCCTGCCACGTTAGAGACCCGGGTTCAAATCCCGGACGCCGCATTTTTTAAAAATATATGCAGTCGTGGTATAGTCTGGTTATTATTTGGGCCTTCCAAGCCTACGACCCGGGTTCGAATCCCGGCGACTGCATTACTAAAACTATTTTTTCATATAAATTTCAATACTTTTCACTTAAATCTTATTTTTCAACCTTAAAACATTTTAAAAAACACTATTTTCAACTTATTTTTTAATAAAATAAATTATAGATAAATTATTTATATACATAATGCCTAAAAATATAACTAATATAAAAATTTTAACTAAAAAAAAGAATAGGTTAATAATAATCATAAAATATTTTAACTAAAAAAAGATAATGGTTGTGATTTTTTTATGGCAGGAATTGTAGGATATGGATCATATATCCCTTCATATAGAATAAAAGTAGAAGAAATCGCTAAAGTATGGGGAGATGACCCAGAATCCATATCAAATGGATTAGTAGTTAATGAAAAATCAGTCCCATCTTCAGACGAAGACACTGTAACTATATCTGTATCTGCTGCAAGAAACGCTCTCAAAAGAGCACAAATAGATCCTAGAAAAATAGGAGCAGTATACGTGGGATCAGAATCCCACCCATATGCAGTTAAACCAACAGCAACAATCGTTGCAGATGCAATAGGAGCAAGCCCAGAACTCACCGCAGCAGATTTAGAATTCGCATGCAAAGCTGGAACTGCAGGAATACAAGCAGTAATGGGAGAAGTAGACTCAGGAATGATAGAATACGGTCTAGCAATAGGTGCAGACACATCACAAGGAGCACCGGGAGACGCACTAGAATACACAGCATCCGCTGGAGGAGCCGCATACATCATAGGTAAAAAAGACACAATAGTAGATATAGAAACAACATACAGCTACACAACAGACACACCAGACTTCTACAGAAGAGAAGGACAATCATACCCATCACACGGTGGAAGATTCACAGGAGAACCAGCATACTTCAAACACGTCTTCGGAGCAGCAAAAGGACTACTAGAAAAAACAAACTCCAAACCAGAAGACTACGACTTCGCAGTATTCCACCAACCTAACGGAAAATTCTACCTAAGAGCTGCAAAAAAATTAGGATTCACAACAGAACAATACAAATACGGACTACTAACACCAAACATAGGAAACACATACTCCGGAGCAGTACCACTAGGATTATCCAACATACTCGATAAAGCAGAACCAGGAAACAAAATATTCGTAATATCCTACGGTTCAGGAGCAGGAAGCGACGGATTCACAATGACAGTAACCGATAAAATAAAAGAAGCCCAAGACCTCGCTCCAAAAACAGAAGACTATATTAACGATAAACAATACGTAGACTACTCAGTATATGCTAAATTCAAAGGAAAAATAAAAATGGCATAAAAAAATACAGGAAAATAAGGAGAAAAAAATAATTAATATTTTTAGAAGGTGAATCAAACAATGAGAGACGTTGCAATAATAGGAGTAGCACAAACAAAATTCGGAGAATTATGGGACACTTCATTCAGACAATTAATCGCAGGCGCAGGATTAGGTGCAATAAAAGACTCAAACATTGCAGGTAACGATATAGATGCAATGTTCGTAGGAAACATGTCATCAGGCCTTTTCGTAAACCAAGAACACATAGCTTCATTAATATCCGACCACACAGGACTAAACCCAATACCATGTACTAGAGTAGAAGCAGCATGCGCATCAGGAGGACTAGCACTCAGACAGGGAATCATGGCAGTAGCATCAGGATTCCACGACATAGTAATCTCAGCAGGAGTCGAAAAAATGACAGATGTCGTAGATGCAACACCTGCAATAGCAACAGCATCAGACATAGAATGGGAAGCACAACAAGGAGCAACATTCCCATCACTATACGCAATGATAGCTAAAAGACACATGCACCAATACGGAACAACACGCGAACAACTAGCAGAATTCAGTGTAGTTAACCACGCAAACGCAAAAAACAATCCAAACGCACAATTCCCATTCGAAATATCAGTCGACAAAGTAATAAACTCAACAAAAGTAGCAGACCCATTAACACTACTCGACTGCTCACCAGTATCCGATGGAGCAGCAGCAGTAGTACTATGCCCTGCAGAAGATGCAAAAAAATACACAGACACACCAATATATGTCAAAGCATCCACACAAGCATCAGACACAATCGCACTACACGACAGAAAAGACGTAACAACACTACAAGCAACAAAAGTAGCATCTAAAAAAGCATACAAATTCGCAGACGTAACAGTAAAAGATATAGATGTTACAGAAGTACACGACTGCTTTTCAATAAACGGACTACTCGCAGTAGAAGACCTAGGATTCGCAGAAAAAGGTAAAGGAGGCCAAGCAATCGAAGACGGCCAAACCAGAATAGATGGAGACTTCCCAATAAACTCCTCAGGAGGATTAAAAGCAAGAGGACACCCACTAGGAGCAACAGGAATAGCCCAAGCATGCGAAATCGTATGGCAACTAAGAGGAGACGCAGGAAAACGCCAAGTAGACGGTGCAGAAATAGGTATGACACACAATGTCGGAGGTACAGGAGGTACCGCTACAGTACATATCTTCGGAAGAAATCCAAACTAAATCCAATATTAAAACAAAGATAATATTAAAAAAACAAATTTAATATTATCACACTCTTTTTTTTACTATTTTTATAAAAGAAAAAAACTCTAATTTTACAATATAAACCTAAAAATTACCTACAAAAAACATGTTAATATTAGACGCTGCTATTTCAGACTTAAGAACAATCCTAGAATTACAATATCTAGCATACCAAGACGAAGCTAAAATACTAGATGACTATGAAATACCTGAATTAGTGGAAACAAAAGAAGAAATCGAAGAAGAATTCTTCAATGGAACAATACTAAAAGCAGTTAACGATGTAGGGCAAATAATAGGATCCATAAGAGCAAGAGAAAACGAAAACACAATAAAAGTATCTAAATTAATAGTAGATCCAAATAACAGACATCAAGGAATAGGAACAAAACTTCTCGAAGAAGTAGAAAACAGATTCCCAAATAAAAAAATCGAAATATTCACATCAGATATAATAAAAAGCAATATAGAATTCTATAAAAAAAGAGGATATGAAGAATTCAAACAAGAAATATTAAGTCCAGACATAACAGGATACTACTTCAGAAAATAATATAAATTATTTAAATATTAAATTTAATATTATAAATTATATATTAAAATTTTTAGTATAACTATTAATAATTTTTTAAATTTTAAAAAGTAAGATTAATTATGTTCCTATATTTAATTGTAGGGGATGAGGGTAATGAACAATAGAAAATATATTGCTAAGAGATTTGCAGATAAAATAAACTCTAAATATATTAAACAAATAATTTTATTCGGTTCAGTAGCAAGAGGCGATGACACAACTGATTCTGATATAGATATACTCATAATATCTTCCTACAAAAATAAAATAAGAGATTTAATAAATGATGAAGTTGCAAGAACACAATTAAATGATAGGGAATTTATTTCTGCTCATATTATGTCTGAAGAAGTCTTTAACGAAACTAGAAATTTTAGTTTTATTAAAAATGTAATAAAGGAGGGAAAAATCATTGGATGAAATAGAATATTATTTTAAAAGGGCTGAAACAAAGTTCAATTCTGCTAAATTATTATATGATAATGGTAATTATCCTGATTCAGTTACTATGTCTTATTATGTGATGTTTTTATGTGCTAAAGCTTTATTAATTAAAAAAGATTATCACTCAACAAAACATCAGGGTATATTGGATTTATTTGGTCAACATTATGTTTATAAAGAAGGTTTCAGTCAAGAATTATATAAAAGTTATACTCTTGGAAGAACATTAAGAGAAGAATCAGATTATGGATATCAAGCAGAAATTGATGAAGAAACAGCTAAAAAACAATTAATAGATGCTAAAAATTTTATGGAAGAATCTAAAAAATTTTTAAAATAAAATATTCATTATTTAATTTTAAATATTAGTTTTTAGCCAAAAATTAATTTATCAATATAACTCATATCTACATTATCTTCAATAAGTTTAGCTAGTTTTTCAATATTTTCTTCTTTCTTAGTTAAATAAGGATCAACTTCTCCATTATCTAATTTTAATCCTTTTTTAGAACGAATATGATTTAACAGTTCACGTCTAAAATTATAATTATCAAACAGACCATGGAAGTAAGTACCTATAACATTACCGTTAATAGCACCATCAAAAGTACTATCATCATTATTACCTATGCCTTCTTTAACTTCAAATAAAGGATTGGTATTGATTGTGGTTGTGCCTTCGTGAATTTCAAAACCAGTTATTTCTTCACCAATAATATTACCTAATATTGAAGAGGTATCGTTTCCACAGTTTATTAAACCTTTGCTTTTTTTAATTATTTTATCGTCTCGTATGAAATTGCTTTCAATATCAAGTAAACCTAGTCCTTTTACTGTACCAAATTGGGATTCTTTATTTGAGTAGTCGTAAATGTAGTTTCCTAGCATTTGGTATCCGCCACATACTCCGATGATTAGTATGTTTTTACTTAATTTTTTAATTTCATTGGCTTTTCCAGATTCTTCAAGTGCAACCATGTCACTTACAGTGTTACGTGTGCCTGGAATAATGAGTGCGTCGACTTCTCCGATTTCATCTTCTAGGTTAATTAGGCGTAAGCTTACATCATCTTCATATTCGAATGGGTCAATATCTGTGAAGTTGGCGATTTTTGGGAGTCTGATAACTCCAATGGTGATGGGTCTGCCACTTTTAAATGTGTGTTCGCTTAGACTAGCGGAATCTTCTTCAGGTAGTTGTATGTCATGTGCATAGGGGATAACTCCTAAAACTGGAATTTTTGTAATTTCTTCGATTTTGTCAATTCCTGGTTTTAATATGTCTAAGTTTCCACTAAATTTGTTTATGATTACAGATTTTAATCGGGATTGGTCGTAATCGTCAAGTAGGATGTATGTTCCTGCTATTGCTGCGAAAACTCCTCCTTGGTGTATGTCTGCAACAAGTATGACGTTTGCATCTGCTAAGTGGGCTATTTCCATGTTGGCGATATCTTCTTTTCGCATATTTATTTCTGCAGGTGATCCTGCGCCTTCTATGATGATGATATCGTATTCTTCATTTAGTTTGTCGTATGATTTTTTTATTGCTTTTAGTGCTGTTTCGCGGTATTTTTGTTGGTAGTCGTAGAAGTTCATATCTCCTACTGGTTTTCCGTTCATTATTACTTGGGATATGAATTCTCCTTTTGGTTTTAGTAGTATGGGGTTCATGTCTGCTGTTGGTTCGATTTTTGCTGCTTCGGCTTGGAATACTTGTGCGATTGCTATTTCTTTGTCTTCTAGTGTTGTGAAGGAATTTAATGACATGTTTTGTGATTTAAATGGTGCTACTTTGTATCCTCTGTTTTTATATATTCTGCATAGTGCTGCTACAATTACACTTTTTCCTGCATTGGATGAGGTTCCTTGTATCATTAGAGATTTTGCCATTGTTTTTGTTCCTTTCACTTATTTTTTTTAATTTGTTTTTTATTATTATTTTATATATTTTATATTAATTAAAGTTAATTTTTATCCTATTAAATTTTATTTGATTTTATTATGGGGGTAATTTTTATGTTATAAAAAACATAACTAATTATTGATATTTCGTTTTGTTTTAGTTTTTTTATTTTTTTACATTAAAAAAATATTAAAGTAACAAAATCTTATTAAAATCAATATGTTTATATACTCATATAAAATATAATATAACTAGTAAAAAAATAAAATAACAAAAATTAATTAAAACTGACAATTATATAAAATCTTATAATACTAATAAAAAGAAGGATTACTATGAAATTTGAAGAAAATTCAATAAACACCACCACTGAAGAAGAAGTAGAGGTTAAAAAAGAAGAAAAAGAAGAAAAAATAAAACCTTCTACAAAAAAACCAATGTTAGATTACGAAGATCTAGACACAACAGGTGATATAGAAGTACCTCCACTACTAATAGACCAAGTAATAGGTCACGAAGAATCAGTAGAAACAATAAAAAAAGCAGCAAAACAAAGAAGAAACGTACTTCTCATAGGAAACCCTGGAGTAGGTAAATCAATGCTAGCAAAAGGAATGGCAGAACTACTCCCACCAGAAGTACTGCAAGACATACTAGTATACCCAAATGCAGAAGACCCAAACAACCCAATAATCCGCCCAGTACCCGCAGGCGAAGGTAAAAAAATAGTAAAAGCAAACAAATCCAAATCAAAAATACACGACGAAAGAAAAATGCTAGTAACACTATTTGCAGTAGTCGCAGTATTCACACTAGGATTCTACTACCAAAAACTATTCGAATCAATAATCGCAGTACTATTCATAGTATTCATATCCATGCAATTCAAACCAAGAAACAACGCACTATCACCAAAACTACTAGTCAACAACGGCGAAAGAAGATTCGCACCATACATGGACGCAACAGGATCACACGCAGGAGCACTACTCGGAGACGTTAGACACGACCCATACCAATCAGGAGGACTAGGAACACCTCCACACGAAAGAGTAGAAGCAGGAATGATCCACAAAGCTAACAAAGGAGTACTATACATAGACGAAATCGGAACAATGTCCTCAAAAACACAACAAGAACTACTCTCAGCAATGCAAGAAAAAAGATACTCCATAACAGGACAAAGCGAAAACAGTAGTGGAGCAATGGTAAGAACACAATCAGTACCATGTGACTTCGTACTTGTAGCATCAGGAAACATAAAAGTCCTAGAAGGAATGCACATTGCAATGAGATCAAGAATCCGAGGATACGGATACGAAGTATTCATGAAAGACACAATGGAAGACACAATAGAAAACCGTAAAAAACTAGTACAATTCGTCGCACAAGAAGTTAAAAATGATGGAAGAATACCACAATTCAAACCAGACGCACTAGACGAAATCATCCTCGAAGCAAAAAGAAGAGCAGGTAAAAAAGACTCACTAACCCTAAAACTAAGAGACCTCGGAGGACTAGTCAGAGCAGCAGGAGATGTAGCAATAGAAGAAGATGCAGAATTCGTAACATCAGAACACGTAATAACTGCTAAAAAATACTCAAGAACACTAGAACAACAAATGGCAGACATGTCCATCGAAAACAGAAAAGACTACAGTGTATTCAAACAAGAAGGTGGAAAAATAGGTATGGTCAACGGACTCGCAATAATAGGTGACAGATCAGGAATAGTCTCACCAATAGCAGCAGAAGCCGCACCAACCCAAAACAAAAACGGAGGAAAAATAATAGCAACCGGAAAACTCGGAGAAATAGCAAAAGAATCCGTTGAAAACGTAAGCGCACTAGTCAAAAAATACACAAACAAAGACATATCAGATTACGATATACACGTACAATTTATCCAAACATACGATGGTGTTGAAGGAGACAGTGCAAGCGTATCAATAGCAGCAGCAGTAATAAGTGCAATAGAAGAAATTCCTCTAGACCAATCTGTAGCATTAACAGGATCACTAAACGTACGTGGAGATGTAATGCCTATTGGAGGAGCAACTGGTAAAATAGAAGCTGCAGCAGAAGCAGGAATCAAAACAGTATTAATACCAGAAAGCAACTTAAAAGATGTTATGTTAGAAGAAAAATACGAAAAAATGGTTAAAATCATTCCATGTAAAACATTAAGTGATGTTTTAGAAAACATACTAATGAATGGAAGTAAAAAAGAAAAATTAATTAACCATATTAAAGAATTAGGAAGTCAAGTATCTGATTCAATATCTGATTTAAACATCACACCAAACACACAATAAAAAAAATTATATTTATTTATATTTTTTTTTTTTAATCTTTTCCTTTCCAAGTGTTACCACATTTAACACATCTATAAAAAATAGTAGGAGCTTCATCAGCACTTCTTGTTTGTTGCATCCACCATGCAATTTTAGTATTACCACATCTGTAACATTTACCTTTTGTTGTAGGTAATGTTATAACATCTTCATCAATTAATATAACATCTTGTTTTGTTTTTTCTTCACCTTTTGCAGTATACTGTTCTTGTATTACATCAGGTTCTAATTCTTTCACATATCCACATTTACATTTTAACTTCTTGTTTCGTGGAACTAACATTGAATTGCATTTTGGACAGAATTCCATTTTATTTATTCATACTCCTTAAAAAAAACTTTTTTTAAAATACTTTGGTGAAAAAAATTTTAGTTTAAAAAGATATTTAAATGTTATCAATATCTTTTTGACTTAGGATGGTTGTATTCATCTTTTTTAATGCTTCTAATCCTTTTTCAGGATTATCTAATTTCATTACAACAATTGCTTCGTCTTTTTTATGACTTAGGAATGCATAGATATATTCTACATTGATTGAATTGTCTTCTAATATTGTTAATGCAGTGTTTAATCCATTTGGTTCGTCTGGAACACCAACAACAACTACTTCTGTTTCTTTTACAATGAATTTGGCATTGGTTAGTGCTTCTTTTGCTTTTTCTGTGTTGTCGACTATTAATCTTATTATTCCTTTTTTATCATTATCTGCTACAGATAATCCACGAATGTTTATGTTTGCATCTGCTAATGTTTCAAGTGCATGTTTTAATCTTCCTTCTTTGTTTTCTACAAAGATGGATATTTGTTTTATTTTCATTTTTAACAAACCTCAATATTTTTTTTAGCTAAAGTCACGTTCATCAATAACTCTTATAGCTTTACCTTCGCTTCTTGGTAGGGTGTCTGGTTCTACTAATGTTACATTGACTCTTAATCCGATTTCTTCTTTAATGTCTTTTGCAAGTTTATTTTCGATTGTGTTTAATTCTTTCATTTCATCGGAGAACATTTCTGGTTCTACTTCTACTTTTACTTCTACTTCATCAAGTAGTTCTGGTCTTGTGACATGTATTTGGTATGTTGGTTGAACTCCTTCGTTTTTGAATAGTGCTTTTTCGATTTGGTATGGGAAGATCATTACTCCTCTTATTTTTAACATGTCGTCGCTTCTTCCAGTTATGCGTTCTATTCTCCAGCTGGTTCTTCCACATGCACATTTTTCTTTGTGTAATGCGGTTATGTCTTTGGTACGGAATCTTATTACTGGTGTTCCTTCTCTTGTTAATGTTGTTAGAACTAGTTCTCCTGTTTCTCCTTCAGGAAGTACTTCTCCAGTTTTTGGATTAATTACTTCTGGATAGAAATGATCATCTGCTAAGTGTAATCCATTTTTTTCACAGCATTCTATTGCGATTCCAGGACCCATTACTTCTGTTAATCCGTAAATATTGAGTGCAGTTATTCCGAGGCTTTCTTCAATTTTTGTTCTTAATTCTTCGGTCCACATTTCTGCACCGAAGATACCGTATTCAAGTTTATTGTCTTCAGGTTTGTATCCTGCTTTTTTTAAGCTTTCTCCAAGGTATGCTGCATATGATGGTGTGCAAGTTAAAATGTTACTTCCGAAGTCCATTATTGTGTCTATTTGTCTTTTTGTGTTTCCTGCGCTTATTGGTATGACTGTACAACCGAGGGTGTTTGATCCGTGGTGTATTCCGAAACCACCAGTAAATAATCCGTATCCGTATGCATTTTGTACACGTGTTTTTCTTGTAGCATCGCACATTCCTAATCCTCGTGCGATTATTTCTCCCCATGTGTCTATGTCTCTTTTTGTATATTCGGATACTGTTGGCACTCCTGTTGTTCCACTTGAGGAGTGGATTTCTACGATTTCTTCTTCAGGCACTGCTTCCATTTTAAATGGATATGCTGCACGTAGGTCTGTTTTTGTTGTGAATGGTATTTTTTCAATATCGTCTAGTGTTTTTATATCTTCAGGCTTAATTCCTGCTTCATCAAATAGTTTCTTATAGAATGGAACATTTTCATAAACATTTGCTATTGATTTTTGTAATAATTTTAACTGTAGTTCTGATTTATCCTCATCAGACATACATTCTGCAGATTTATTCCAAATCATTTTCTTTTTTACCTTCTAATTATTTTTTTTTATTATTTTTTTTTTAATTAAGAAATAAAAATTATAAAAGATTTTTTTTTTTATTTAATATAATTCTTAACTAAATAAAGTTTTAAATATTTCTTATTATTATAATTATTGAATAGTAATAAAAGATAACATTAAATAATAAATTTAGAAAAACTATGCTTTATTTTTTATATAAATTAGAAGTATTTGGATTTTATTCTTAATTCTTTATTATTTCCTTTTATTCTTTTTTTAATTCTTTTTTGTGAGGTTTAAAGTTAATATGAATTACTATTTACTAATCGGTGTATTTGTAATATATTTTGTAATGGTTATTTTAGTAGGATATTTAGCTTATAGAAGAACCCACTCATCTAAAGATTTCCTGGTTGCAGGACGTGAAACTAATCCATATATTATGGCTTTAAGTTATGGTGCAACTTTCATATCTACAGCAGCAATTGTAGGTTTTGGAGGTATTGCAGGTAAATATGGGATGGGTATTCTTTGGTTAGCTTGGCTGAATATTATCGTTGGAATATTTTTAGCATTCGCATTTTTAGGTAAGCGAACAAGACGTATAGGTAGAAACTTAGATTCTGTAACATTTCCAGAATTTTTAGGTCGTAGATTCGACAGTAAATTTATACAAGTTTTCAGTGGATTAATAATATTTTGTGGAATGCCTTTATATGCAGCAGTTGTAATGATTGGTGCAGCTCGTTTTATGGAAACCACATTAACACTGGACTTTAACTTAGCTCTTTTAATATTATCTGTTATTATTGCAGTTTATGTATTCTATGGTGGTATAAAAGGGGTTATGTATACTGATGCATTACAAGGAACCATAATGTTTGCAGGAATGGTTGTTTTACTTGTATTTATTTATGTTCAATTAGGTGGAGTAACACATGCTAACACTGCATTAACAAATATGGCATCATTATATCCTGCAAGTGCCCTGGCAGAAGGAGGTACAGGTTGGACAACATTCCCAACGTTGGGATCACCATTCTGGTGGAATCTAGTAACTACAACAATTATGGGTGTAGGTATAGGAGTAATTGCACAACCATCACTAGCAGTCAGATTCATGACAGTAAAATCTGATAAAGAATTAAACCGTGCAGTGCTAGTTGGAGGAATATTCATCGCAGTAATCCCAACAACAGCATACATTGTTGGAGCACTATCAAATGTTTATTTCATGCAACATATGGGACAAATAGCAGTAGATGTTGTTGGAGGAAATATTGATAAAATAATCCCTACATTTATTAATATGGCAATGCCAGAATGGTTTGTTTACATATTCCTTTTAACATTACTTGCAGCAGCAATGAGTACCATGAGTGGACAATACCACACTCAAGGAACAGCTCTAGGACATGATATAATAGAAACACTACGAAATAAAAAATTCTCAGATAATGCATCAACTACCCTATCAAAAATAGGTATATTAATAGCAGTAGTATTATCACTTGTTATAGGATTATCATTACCTGGAAGTATTGTTGCATTAGGAACAAGCCTATTCTTCGGAATATGTGCAGCAGCATTCTTACCAACATATCTTGGAGCATGTTACTGGAAACGTGCAACACGTGAAGGAGCAATAGCAGGAATAGTCTCTGGAACAATTGCTAGTTTATTCTGGTTAGTATTTGTATTCAAAAAGACAGCAACAAGCTTAGGAATCTGCCAAATGATAACAGGTAAACCAATGCTCATAACTGCAATGCCATGGCCATCTGTAGATGCATTAATAATTGCAGTACCAATCAGTGCAATAATATTTATCGTAGTAAGTTTACTTACAAAACCAATGGATGAAGCTATTTTAAACAAATCATTCAACGGTGCTAAAAAAATAGAGGAGAATGCATAAAAAAATGATGGTTTTAGGAATTGAAGATCCATGGATCTGGGGAATTTACATATTAATCATATTATCAGCATTACTATGCATAGTCTACGGTGCTGTTAACTGGAATAAAGGAGACGAATAAAAAAATACTGAGAAAAAAATTTTAATTAAATATTTTTTATTTTTTCCCATATTAAATTAATATATTAATAAAAAAAATAAAATAATAAATAAAATAATAATTTTTTTCTCAAACAATTTTTTTTCTTATAGAGGCAATTATCATGAAAACTAAAGAATTAATAGGTAAAGAAGTTCTAGACTCCAATATAAATGTATTAGGAAGAGTTATAGATTTAGACTTTAATCCAGATACCTTTGAAATTGAAAATCTAGTTATCCAAAGAGGTAACATACAAGAAAGAATGAGCATTAAAAAAACAGAAGACTTAATACCAATAAGTGCAGTTTGCTCAGTAGGAGACAAAGTACTCCTAAACGACTTATAAAAATTAAAAAAATAAATAAAAACTTAGAGAAAAATATGGACAATAAAAATCATTTAATAAACTTATTAAAAAACAATAAAGTTGTTGAAAAAGGCAACTTCACATTAGCAAGTGGTAAACAAAGCAACTACTATGTTAATATGAAAAGAGCAATAACAAATCCAGAAATCCTATCAACAGTAGCTAAACTAATCAATGAAAAAATAAAAAATGATAACATTGATAAAATAGCAGGCCCTGCATTAGGAGCAGTTCCAATAGCAACAGCAGTATCACTAGAATCTAACCTTCCATTACTAATGATACGAAAAGAAAAAAAAGGCTACGGAACAAGTAAACTAATCGAAGGAGAATTAACTGAAGGAGATAATGTTATTGTTGTTGAAGATGTTACAACAACCGGAGGTTCATTACTCAAAGCAATACATGCAATACAAGATAATGGGGGAAATGTAAGCAGAGCTTTCGTTTGTGTGGACCGTGAAGAAGGAGCAACTGAAAACTTCAAAAATGAAGACATACTCCTCGAACCTTTAATAAATGTTAGTGAATTTTTCTAATATAATAAAATATAAAAAAAATAACAAACTTCACTCTAACAATTTATTAATTTTTTTTACTATTTTTTTATCAAATCAAAATATTTTCTATTTAAAAAATATATAGGATTAAAAATAATAATGGAAGAAACAATATACATTTTAGATGCATCAGCAATAATAAACGGATTTGAACCAACAAACAATCTAAACTACACAGTATCAGATATCACATACGAAATTAAAGCATTAGATGCACAACTAAGATTCAACCAAGCAATTGATGAAAATAAACTAATCATAAGAGATCCTATAGAAAAATATAAAAAAATCCTAGAAAAAACTATAAAAAAATCAGGAGACAGTTTAAGACTATCTGGACCTGATAAAAACTTAATCGCATTATCCTTAGAACTTAAAGAAGAATATAATAATATTAAAGTCTTAACAGATGATTATTCTATCCAAAATGTTTTAAAAATATTAAACATCCCCTATGATAGTATTATAACTGAAGGTATTGAACAAGTATATAATTGGGTTAAAACATGCAATGGATGTAGAAGAGACTTTCCAGAAGATTATCCTTACGATGATTGTGAAATCTGCGGATCATCACTTTTTAACAGAAGAATAAAAAAATAATATTAAAATATTTAATGGAGTATTTTTAAGATTATGGAAATTGGAGTAGTAGTACACGGTCCAAACATAATAGACTCAGGTTATGCAGTCTATATATTAAATATCCTATCTAATTATGGTAATGTTCACTGCAGACTTGGAGGAACAATGGGTAGAACAGCAGTTATAGATGCATCACTAGAAAATATTATAGATATTAGTGAAAAATTATTCCCAAGCCAATCACTTAAAAAATTTAAAAACGAAGAAATGGACTGCATATTCCTATTAAATTATGGTAAATCATCTACAACTGGACAAGTATTCGGTTATAAAGTTTTTAATAATTATTCTAAAGGATTACTAGATAATAATACTCCAATAATACAAATAGAACGTCCTGGTGAAGAAGATGGAAGTGTTATACTATGGGACGGGGATGACACAACACTTAAATTAAGCGAGGACTCAAGAGTTGAATTAAAATCATTACCTATTAATAAATTTGTTAATAATATCGCCAATGAATTAGAATTAAACATAGTAAACCCAGAAGATATACGATTAAAATATTTTAAAGAAGACTTTATGGATGGGGAGAATAAACGATATGTTTATGGTGTAAGTCCTAATGAAAATATCCTAGTTAATGGTATGGTAGTAGGAAAATCCACATCTGAAAATATTATCTTAATATCTGATAATGGAATTATAACAGATATTGTTGGAGGTATTATTAAACCGCATGGTGTTGAAAAATTAGGTAAAGTAAACTTACAAAAAGCTATAATTAAAACAGGACTTCTTAGAAAAACAGATAATATAAAACCACGAATAATTGAAAACAAAAAAGATACAGAATATATTAAAATAGCTTACCTCAACCATGCAGCTGAAGACGTATACAAATATAAAAACACAGACATAGTAATAAGCATAGGAGACGACACAACCCTACTAACATCAGACATACTATACAGATTCAACATCCCAATAATAGGAATAACAGATGGAGACCTAGACAAAGTAGTTGAAAAAGGATTCACAAACAAAAAATCAAAAATAATACAACTAGAACCAGGATACGATGACATCATCGGAGAAAAAATATTCAACCAAATACTCAACCAAGAAAAAATCCTAAAACTAAAAATACCAACAAACAAAACAAAAGAACAATACCAAAAAGACACAATAAACAATTTAACCAAAGAAATAATTCAAATAGTAAATAATATAAATTGCAAGTATAAAATATTAAATAAAGTATAGAAATACTATCTTTTCTTTAAACAAAAAATAATAAAAAGTGTGTTGTTATAAAGTGGATTTCAAGAACCTTATAGAATCCCTTCAAAAATTTGAAGGAGTAACCAGAAAAAAAGACATAGCTAAAGTCACAGAATCACTTAAAGAAATATATAACATATCAGGAAATGTTCTATTAGACTTTGGTGACGATGCATCAGCAATAGATATCGGAGATAATAAAATACTACTACTAGCTGCAGACGGAATATGGGGACAAATCATGAACGCCAACCCATACTGGGCAGGATACTGCGCAGTACTAGTAAACGTAAACGACATAGCAGCAATGGGAGGAAAACCCCTAGCAATGGTAGACATATTATCAATAAACAATGAAGACATCTACGAAGAACTAATGAACGGAATCAAAGACGGATGCGAAAAATTCAACGTACCACTCGTCGGAGGACACCTGCACCCAGATGCAGAATTCGACTCACTAGGAATAGCAATAGTAGGAATAGCAGATAAAAACAAAATAATAACAAGCTCAGGAGCAAAAATAAACGATAAAATACTAGTAGCAATAGACACAGACGGAAGACAACACCCAGAATTCCCACTAAACTGGGACACAACATACCTTAAAGACAAAACAATAGTACAAAACCAAATAAAAGCAATGGAAAAACTAGCAAAATCAAACACAATAACGGCAGGAAAAGACATAAGCAACCCAGGAATACTAGGAACCCTAGAAATGCTATGCGAAACATCAAACGTAGGAGCCAAAGTAGAACTAGAAAAAATACCAAAAAACAACAAAGTCAACTGGGAAGACTGGTTAAAATCATATCCAGGAGCCGCATTCGTACTAACAACACAATCAAACAACACAGAAAAAATAATAAACTTCCTACAAGAGTATGACTTCCAGGTAAATGTAATAGGAGACATAATCGAAGATAAAAAAATGTATGTAAAATACAAAAATGAAGAATTAATCCTATTCGACCAAACAACTAACCCAATTTTATAAAAAAAATAAATCTTTTATACAATTTAATAACATAATATAATATTAATATAAACATTTTACATATAAAGATAATTTTATTTTATTTATATTAAGAGGATATTATGTTAGTCAAAGTTAATGGTGAAGAAATTAACATTCCTGAAAATTCCACAATACAAGATGCAATTGACAAAACCAATGCACCTTACATTCCAGGTAATATCGTCTGCGTTATTAAAGGACAATCAGAATTAGAAGGAAACGTTAACAAATACCGTATAAAAACTCAAAAAGGAAGCATAATAATAGAACTAAAAGAAAATAATGAAACCCAACAACTAGTTGATTATTGGAAAAAACATTATAAAAACTTCGAAAATTTAAAAATTAGATGGTCAAGCACAAGCGAAGTAGCAATCGGACCAGTAACATCTGATTTTGAACCATCAAAAGAATCATACAAATACGAAGAAAAAGATGTTCTATTAAGCTTATCAGGATTCAGTAAAGAAGCAACACACATAATCTTTGCAAAAGAAAACATCGAAAATATTTACGGAGTTCCAGAAGGAACAGGAAACGGAGTCTTTGCAAGAATTATTGGAGGAATAAGAACACTACAACAACTAGTTGATGATGATAAAATAACAAAAATAGAACCTGTAATCGAAAGACAAACAATAACAGACTCATCATCAATAAGCAAACTAGACACCAAACTAGAAGAAGGAAATCAAATATTCACATACTGCCTAGTTGAAGTTAATAATAACTCACCATTATCAGTAGAACAATTCTTCTCAATACTACCAGATAATACAATTAAAGTAGACTATGACTCCAATACATTTATTGGAGAATATGGCCTGGAAGGTATAAGTAAACCTGCAGAAGAAATAACTGACAGAGAAAGAGGAATTGTAACATTACGTAACACTGGTAAAGGTAAAGGACGAATATACATTTACAGAGAAGGACGTGTCAGATCAGAAAGCCATACAACAATAGGTAAAATATCAAAAGGTATGGAACTAATAGACATTGCAAAACAAGGAGACAGCATAACAATAAAATCAACTCCAGAACCTATAAAAATATTAACAAAAACACAAAAACAAGTTGAAGAAGAACTTAAAAAACATAATATCCAACAAGAAAGAACTGGAGTCACAGATGATAATGCAATAATCGTAGAACAAACACCTTCCAGCACATTAGAAATTATCAAAGAAGGAAAAGTTCAAACAAAAGGTCTAAAAGAAGAAGATTTAATAGTTATTAAATTAGATGATAATGCACCTCGTACAAAAGCATACTTCGAAAAATTAACAGGACTAATTGAAAAACCAATAGGTACATTAAATGTTTACTTTGCAGTAGAAGATATGGGTGTATTCATGTTCTATGGAGATAATAAAGAAGCTAAAGGTTTACTCCCAGAAAACACACCTGACAAAATGGTTAAAGCAGGAAGCTTCGGTGTTACGAATATGAGCCGTAAAAATGTAGGAGTTATTGGAATACGTACAATAGATAATGATGAATTCGGACCTACAGCAGAACCATTTGAAGGAACAAATATTGTTGGAGAAGTCACATCTAATCTAGAACAATTTTCTAAACTAAAAGACGGCGATACAATCTATGTAAAAAAAGCCTAAAATTTTGAATTAAATAAAGATTATAATTTTTCATTAAAAAGAAGATAATTAAGGGATATGGTGGAAAAATATTATGAAAAAAGCAGAAGCACATCTCACTATGAGTCCAAAACTATCCAAAGAAGATTTGGATCCTGAAGTTGTTAATCGTATGATAATTTTAGGTCCTCGGGCTAATGTTAGTGAAAATCAATTAGCAAATGAATTGCATTTATTAAACCTTCCATTAACAATAAAAGAAACATGCTATGGAGCAATGGTTAGTGGTAAAGAAGAATATGTTTTAAAAGCAATAGAAGAAATACGTAAACTTGATCCTTCTAATATTTTTACTAAAGACAGAGGTTTCGCTCCAGGTGATCCTAGACGTTGCAGAGGTCATAGATTCGGCCCACGTGAAGGTTTTCACCAATTAGAAAAAGAATTTGAACTATTGGATTATGTTGGAGAAGCATTAAGAAATCCTCGTGAAGTCAAAATTGTGAAATCAGAACCTTTAGATTTTGATGAATTTAAAGAAATTGTAAAAGATGTTAAATAAACAAAAATTTTATTATAATTATTATTATTTTATGGAGTTAAATTATGGTTAAGGTAGCAGTTTATCCCCCTAATTCATTAGTATTAGCGGATTTAATAGAAAGAAAAGGACATAAAGCATTAGCTTTACAAAAAGAAATGCGTAAAAAAATTAAAGATCCAGAAATAGACTCTCCACCTATGAATATAACCGAAGAAGACCCTATTGCAGGATTAAAATATGCTGCAATTGAAGTTCCTTCTGGTGTTAGAGGACGTATGGCTATTATTGGTCCAATAATAGATGAAGCAGAAGCAGCAATAATTGTAGATGGAGCACCTTATGGTTTTGGATGTGTAGGTTGTCAAAGAACAAATGAAATAAGCACATTCTTATTACGTCAAAGAGATATTCCTCAACTTGAATTAGATTATCCAACAAACCGTGATGAAGCAATGGAAATGGTTAATAAAGTCTTTAAATTTTTAGATAATATTGAAAATCCAGATGCTGAAGAAGAAACCATTGAAGAAGATGTTGAAGAAGATGATATTGAAATAGTTGAAGAAGAAACTAAAACAGAAGATAAGGTAGTTGAAGACAATATTAATGAAAAATCTTCTATGGAACATTTAAAAACAACTGATGAAAGAAAATTAAGTAATGAAGACCTTATAGCATCTTTAAAATCTAAACGGAGTTATTAAAAATGGTTAAAATAGCATTAGTATCATGTGGTACAGAATATAGTGGTATTCAAAAGGAAATTGAAAAAGCAGCATTAACATTTGGTGCTGAAATAATACTTCCTGAAATTGATTTAGAATACATTGATGAAGCATATAAAAAATTTGGGTTTTCTGCACAAAGTTCAAGTCTTAAATTAATGATTGCACGGGCAGTAAGTATAGTTGAAGGTAGATGTAAACCTGATGCTGTTTTCGTAGCTTCTTGTTTCCGTTGTGCAGAAGCTGCATTAGTACGTAATGAAATTAGAAGATATCTTCAAAATAATACTCGTATTCCAGTTGTAACATATTCATTTACAGAAAGAACAAAAGCTGATGAATTATTCATACGTATGGAAGCATTAGCAACAACTGTAACTCGTAGAAGTATTTTAGCACGTGAAAAACAAGAAGGTTTAACTCTAGGTTTAGATTCAGGTTCAACAACAACTAAAGCAGTATTAATGGAAAATAATAAGGTTATTGGTACTGGTTGGACATTAACTAAAGATATTATGGAATCTGTTTACACTGCTGCAGGAGAAGCATTTGAAGAAACAGGTTATGGTTGGGATGATCTTGATGGTATTGGAACAACAGGTTATGGTAGATTAACCATTGGTAAAACATTAAAAGCAGAACTTGTTCAAGAAGAATTATCAGTTAATGCTAAAGGAGCAGTATATCTTGCAGGACATCAAAAAGGTGATGCAACAGTTCTAGATATTGGGGGTATGGATAATAAGGTTATTACAGTTAATGATGGTATACCTGATAACTTCACAATGGGAGGTATCTGTGCAGGAGCTTCTGGAAGATTTTTAGATATGACTAGTAGAAGATTAGATGTTGATATTACTGAATTAGGTCCATTAGCAGTTAAAGGAGATTATACTAAAGCACAGTTAAACAGTTATTGTATTGTATTCGGTATTCAGGATTTAGTAACTACACTTGCAGCAGGTGGAACTAAAGAAGATGTTGCAGCAGCAGCATGTCACAGTGTTTCTGAACAAGTATATGAACAACAATTACAAGAAATTGATATTCGTGAACCATTAATACAAGTAGGTGGAACTAGTCTTATTACTGGATTAGTTGAAGCAGTTAGTGAAACACTTGGAGGTATTGATGTTATTGTACCTGAATATTCACAACATATTGGTGCTGTAGGTTCTGCTTTACTTGTAAGTGGTATGGGTAATCGTAATGAAAAATAAACTATAAGTTTTAATGTTTTTTTTAGGAGGATTTTCAGTATAATGTTAATTGAATCTAATGACCCTGAAGGGGCTAAAGTTTATGAGATGATTACCAAGCAGATTTTACAAGATATGATTCTTGCACCTTCACTTGTAGATCTTAGAGCTTATGTTAATCCTAATGAAGTTGTTTTTATTATGGCAATGAAACTTAAAGGAACACCTCAAAAGGTTCATTTAAGTGATGCTGTTAGTTTTGAGTATGATGATGTTGAGGATAAAACTGTTTTAACTATTAATAATGAAAGTTTCCTTCCTAATGTTCTTCGTAAATTGTGGGTTGAGTTTGGTAGGGAGAATGTTCATCAACCGAGTAGGTATATTATTGAATTAGATGGTAATAAGAATATTGGGGATTGGATTATTGATGATCCTTATGTGAATCTTAAGAGAAAATGTTATGATGCTATTTTCCGTATTGTTCCTGAAGGATTTAAGATAATGAAGGATATGTCTAAAGATGATATTGTTGCTGTGATTGCTACGGATGAACTTATTAAGGATGAGTGGGTAACTCATTGTGAGGAGATTATTGGGGATTTGGAGAAGATTAAGAAATCTTATTAATTTTTAATTTCCAATAATATTTTAATAACAATAGTTAACTTTAAATATCATTCGCACACATACAAACAATTATCTAAAAAAATAATTAATAAAAAAAATTTTTTATAAAATTATTTTTTTAACACATAATTTTTTCATTAAAAAAAGATAAGAATTTGAGAGGAGGGATAACTCCCTTGAAAGTCATAAACGAAGAAAAAATAGAAAAAGAAAATAACGCTTCAAACTTTGCACACCTAACAAGAGCACACCCATGCTTCAACGAAGAAATGCACGATAAAGTTGGACGAGTACACGTACCAATAGCACCAAAATGCAATATCGCATGCAACTTCTGCACAAGATCCATAAACACAGAAGAAGAAAGACCAGGTGTAACATCAAGAGTAATGAACTCAGAAGAAGCAATACAACACGTAAAAGAAGTAACAAAAGAAGGACCAATATCAGTAATAGGAGTCGCAGGACCAGGAGACTCACTAGCAAACGAAGAAACATTCAAATTCTTCGAACAAGCAGTAAAAGAAAAACCAGACCTAATAAAATGCATGAGCACAAACGGACTCCTACTAAGCAAATACGCAGACAGAATAGCAGACCTAGGAATAAACTCAGTAACAGTAACAGTAAACGCAGTAGACCCAGAAATAGGAAAAGACATATACTCCTTCATAGTACACGAAGGAAAAGTATACAAAGGCAAAGAAGCAGCAGAAATACTACTAAAAAACCAACTCGAAGGAATAGAAAAAGTAACAAAAAGAGGAGTAATAGTAAAAGTAAACACAGTACTCATACCAGGACTAAACGACAAACACATAGTAGACATAGCAAAAGAAGTAAAAGCAAGAGGAGCATCAATAATGAACGTACTCCCATTAATACCACTAAACAAAATGAAAGACTACCAAAGACCAGACTGTGAAATGATGGAAAAAGTACGTGATGAAGTCGAAGAAATCCTACCAGTATTCAGAGCATGCACACAATGCCGAGCAGACGCATTCGGAATACCAGGAAAACACGGATCAGACAAACACCTAGGAATGACACCACAAAGTCACTTCTAAAAAAACAATAAACACAAAAAAACCACACACCCTCCACCACCTACACTTTTTTCTCCATCACTTTTTTTCCAATATACAAATATTAAAAAAAAATAAACACTATAAAAAAAATGTTGTGATTAAAAAATGAAAACATTAGAATGGACAGATAATAAACTAAAACTCATAGACCAAACAAAACTCCCAGACGAACTAACATACTACTACTGCGAAACATACCAAGATGTTATACATGCAATAAAAACAATGATTGTAAGAGGAGCACCAGCAATAGGAGTTGCAGCAGCATTCGGTATGGCACTAGCAGAAATAAAAGGAGAAAACATACAAAAAGCAGCACAAGAAATAAAAGCCGCAAGACCAACAGCAATAAACTTATTCTGGGCAGTAGACCGTGTCCTAAACTCAGAAAACATAGTTGATGAAGCAATAAAAATGTACAATGAAGACATGGAAACCAATAGAAACATAGGAAAATACGGTTCAGAAATAATAGGTGAAGGAGACACAATACTAACACACTGCAATGCAGGAGCACTTGCATGCGTCGACTATGGAACAGCACTCGGAGTAATACGAGCAGCACACAATCAAGGAAAAAACATAAAAGTCATATGTGACGAAACAAGACCAAGAGGCCAAGGAGCAAGCCTAAGTGTATGGGAAATGCAACAAGAAAACATCCCAGTAAAACTAATACCTGATGTAGCATCTGGTTACCTTATGAGTCAAAAAATGATAGACAAAGTAGTAATAGGTGCAGACAGAATAGCTAAAGGAGGAGTTGTTAACAAAATAGGTTCCTTTATGGTTGCACTTGCTGCAAAAAATTTCAACATACCATTTTATGTTGCAGCACCACTAAGCACATTCGACAAAAATGCAAATATATTTGATACAATTATCGAAGAAAGAGATGGTGATGAAGTCAGATATTATGGAGGATCTAGAATCTGCCCTGAAAATACAGAAGTAATTAACCCCGCATTTGACATTGTACCATCTAACCTAATTACTGGAATAATTACTGAAAATGGGATAATGAAACCATTATAAAAAAAATAAAATATTATTTTTTTCTACTTTTTTTCTATTATTTTTGCATCAATTCCAACATGCCACATTCCAGGACTACTACTTTTAACTTTTCTATTTGTTATAATTTCAACACTTTTTCCTTGTTTATGTGCGGCTTCCTGTAATCTTTCAATACCTTGGCCAAAACTGTCACTAAATTCGTAATAGTTTATTATTCCATTATTTTTTATGTGGTGTATTGCAAGGTCTAAAAATTGATAAGCGGTTCCTGGTAAATTCATTATTATTCTATCGAATTTTTTATCTTTAAGTATATTTGTGGAGACTTGATTTATATCTCCTTGTATTGGGTTTATTTCTCCTTTTAATTTGTTTAGTTTTATATTTTCTTTTAAATATTTTATTGCATGTTCATTAATGTCTACGGCGGTTATTTTGCATTCTGTGTTTCTTGCGATTATTAGTGGGAAAGGACCTACTCCTGTGAACATGTCTAATATTTCTTCATTCTTTTTTACGGAATCGGATATTCTTTTTCGCTCGGTTGCTAGTCTTGGTGAGAAGTAGACTTGTGTAACATCTAATTTTATTCGTGAGTTATGTTCTTTATGTATTGTTACTGGGTTATTTTCTCCGGCTATAAGTTCTAGTTCCCGGATTCTTGTTATTCCTTTCACTCTACTTTTTTTCATGTATATGCTTTTTCTTTTAGTGAAGTTTAATGTGGCTTGTCCGATTATTTTTTTCTGGTTTTCAAGTTCTTCAGGTATTTCCAGTATAACAATATCTCCAATTGTATCAAAGCTTGTTTTTATATTTTCTATTTCTTCTTCAGTTAATTTTCCTTTTAGTGATTCAGTTATACTTTTGGGGTATTGTTTGGTTTTTGTTAATTTTGTATTGTGATTTTCAATTAGTAGGTTTTCGTTGTTTAGTGTGTTTTTTATTTCTTGGATTAATTCTTCTGTTGCTTTTTCTTTTAGGGGTATGTATCCGTAGTTTTTGTCTGTTTTTATTTTATAATCCATATTCATTAATTGTTTTTCTGCAATAATTTTACGAACGTCATTTAGATGTATTAGCTCTACTTTTAAACTTTCCATTATATCCCTACAAAATATTAATTTACCCTTTAATTTAATTATATGTTTACTTATTTTTTGTTAATTTAAGAATATCTAACTTTAATTTGCATTGTTGAAATTAACACTCCATAATCTGAAGATAAATTTTTTTCTAATTGGAACTATTATATTATACTAGTTATAAGTGTTTTTTATGAAGAGCATTAATTTTTAGATATTATTATAAATATAGTCGTTTAAGACCTTTAATATTGTTAAAATCAGTATCGAATGAAATTATTTTATCAATATTGTGTTTGTGCATAGTTAGTATTATTAAACAATCACTAAAATTAACACTATAATTATAATATTTGGTCAAATCAATTGCATTAAATAGTCCTCATCATCAACAAAATAAATATTATCCATATTTAAGAGAAAATCTATGATTTGCTCCCTATTTCTTCTAAAATGTGATTTTTTAAGTTTATTAATCACTTCTAAAAATACTATGTTATTTATCGCCTTTCTTTCTTTTTTGATATTTGGCATTATACTTAATAATTTTATTGCCTTTTGATGATTTTTATCATTATCATTGAATAATGCGAGTATAAAACTACTATCTAGGAATAACATAAATTACATTTATCCCCTATCATATGTTTCTTTTTTTAATGCTACACTATCAGTCTTTGTTGGAGAATGCACAATTCCAATAATATCTTCAAATATATCTTCCCCATCAGGATTATCCATTTCTAAATCAAATTTTTCTTCGGTTATGGGTTTATCTTCTTTGTTTAAATCAATTTTTAACATATCGGGAATTTCAAATTTATTTGACTTTCTTTTTTTATTAATATTTAATACATTTTCGTAGTTTGGTTTTGTTTTATCATTTTTTAAACCTTGTATTATATATCTATTAATCAATTCTTTTTCTGTAACTCCCAATTCCAAAGATTTAACTTTTAACTGTTGATTCAGTGTATCATCAATTTCAAAATTAAAAGGCATAAAAATTCACCCACTTACATTATATTTAATTTATATAATGATAGTTAATATTTAAATTTTTCCTAAAATAAGTAAACTTCGCATCTGCTTTAAATGAATTATATTATTAATACTTTTGGATAGTGGATTATCATAGATTAAAAGAATTTAATTTATCTAATCTTTAAATTATCAGTTTATTACATATTTTATCCCCCATATTTTTTCAACTGCAATTATCTTAAACAATTATGTATATTTGTGATAAACTTTGAAGTTTATAGTCTAATATATTAATAAATACATAAATTAATACATATTATATGAAAAATTTAATAAACAAAAAAAATTAAGGGAAACAAGGATAAAAATGTTTTATTTAATAGGATTAGGACTATTCGACTCAGAAG
>CAYSIF010000003.1:0-86162 GCA_964431035.1 uncultured Methanobacteriaceae archaeon
GAAAAAGAAGAAATAAAAATAACTAAAAAAAACTTAAATATCTAGAACCCTAAATAGTTATAGATTAAAAAGAAGAGGGGTATTCTCTTCTTTAAAGTTAATTAATTTTTTATAATTTTATTTTTCTATATTTTGTAATTTTTGTTTATCTTTTATTTGTTTTTTTTAAACAGTTTTATTTTTTTACTTTGTGTTTTCTTTTTGTTGTTGTGTTTTTGTTCATCTTTTTTTTGTTTTTGTGAATGTGTTTATAATTTTTCTTGTTTTTTGTGTTTTTGTTTTGTTTTTTGGATTATTTTTTGCACATAAAATTTTTTGACCCCTGTGTTTTTTAGGGATTTTTTATTTTTTGTTCATTTATTTTTTAATATTTGAGGTTTTGTTCAGTTTTTTATGGATTTTTAAGGTTTATATATAATAAAAAATAAATTAATTTTAACAATAACATAATTTCTAGGAAGTGGTATTAAATTATTAAAAATTTTTAAAAAAAGTAGTTAGACTTATTATCTGGCTAAGGTGTGTATTCAATACGACCAAATATTAAATTGTACTCCTTAGCTCAATAATAATGACTAATGTAATAAGCTATATAAAAAAATTAAAATCAAAAAGTCGCCCTTAATGATTAAAATTTATTTCATATAACTATTATTAATATTATTTTGTTATCTAATTTAAATTTTATCTAATTTTTCTATAGCTTCTTTCTTTTTTTACACTTTTTTCTAAATTATGTTTATTGTTGTTTTTATAAGAATTTTTAGAGGTTATATCATGTTTAAGAAGCTAAAAATGATTTATAGGAAATATTGGCCTAAAAATATTAATTCTGAAGGTTTATATTATGATAGTGAGAATGGTGATTATGTTGCTTTGTATTATTCACCATACACTAATTTAGAATCTGAAATTGGTAGATTTGATAGTTTAAATGAAGCAGAAATTGCTTATTTATATTATAATAAAGCTGTTTCTGATGTTAAAAGAGATTTTAAGAGTAATATTAAATCTGAAGTGTATAAATTAGTTGATGAATTACTTAAAGATAAAAATAAGTTAGAGCAATGATTGTTGAGGATAAAATTAGGGATTTTATTGAAGATAATTATAGAGAGTTCATTAATTTAAGATTAGATTCAAATAAAAGTTCTCTGCTTGAGATTAAATATGATTTGTTGGAGGATTTAGGATTTAAGTTTTCTGAATTTTCCAATTTTTTGGATTTGTTTGAAAGATTGTTAAATGAGGATACTGATGAGAATAATCATATTTATTTGCAGATTGTTGATGTTCCGAGTAATTGTAAGTTGAGTAGTCTTGATGCTAGTAATATTGGTAGTTTTGTAAGTACTACTGCTATGGTTAAAACGATTACTAATACTATTCCAGTTATGGTTATTGGTTTTTTTGAGTGTAGTAAGTGTCGTTCTATTGTTGAGGTTAATCGTGATGAGAATAATGTTCTTGCAGGTCCTACTAAATGTCCTAGTTGTGGTAGCAGTTCTATTAATTTAAATGAGGATATGAGTAAGTTTGAGAATTATAAGATTTTACAATTAGAGGAACCTTTGGAATTTAGGCGGTCTGGTTTATCTCCTCGTTTTAAGGCAGTGATTAATGGATATCTTGCTGGATCTGATTATATTATTCGTGTAGGTGATGTTGTGAAGATTACAGGTAAGTTTACTGTTGAGTCTTCGAAAGATTCTGCTGATTATAATTTTTTAATTAACTTAAACAGTATTAGACCTGAAAAGTCTTTGTTTAGGGAGGATAATATTTCAAAAGAGGATAAAGAGGAGATTTTAAGGTTAAGTAAGAGAGAAGATATTTTTGATATTCTTGTGGATAGTGTTGCCCCTAAGATTTCCGGTAATCGTCATATTAAGGAAGGACTTGTTTTACAGCAGTTTGAAGCTGAATCTAATCTTAATGAGTCTTTAAGTGGTGAGCGTGGTACTATTCATATTCTTTTAATTGGTGATCCTTCTCTTGGTAAAACTAAGTTTTTGGATAGTGTTTCTAATATTGCTCCTAAGTCTGTGCGAACTGGTACTGGATCTACTGGCGTTGGTTTAACAGCTTCTGTTACTCGTGAAGATGGTTATGGTGAGTTTGTTATTAATGCTGGTGCAGTGGTGCTTGCAGATTTAGGGATTATTCTTATGGATGAGTTTGATAAGATTAATCAGGAATATCAAAAGTCTTTAAATGAGGCTATGGAATCTATGCTTGTTTCCATTTCTAAAGCTAATATTACTCAGACTCTATCTGCACGTACAAGTTTTCTTTGTGCTGCAAATCCTAAGGATTCTCGTTTTGATATTTATAAGGATATTAATGCTCAGATTAATATTCCTCATAGTACATTGTCACGTTTTGATTTGATTTATGTTATGATGGATAAGATTGATGAAAAACGTGATTATAAGTTAATGTATTCAATTTTAAAAAATCAATGCAATGATTTTAATGGGAATAGTATTAGTTCTGATATGTTTATGAAGTATGTTGCTTATGCTAAGATGAATGTCAATCCGACTTTAACGAAAGAGGTTATTGAGTATATTGCTCATTTTTATAGTGTTACTCGTAAGGAAGCTAATGAAAATGATGATGTTACTCCAATTACAACACGTGATGGTCGTGCAATTGCGAGATTAAGTATTGCACGTGCAAAATGTGAATTACGTAATAAAGTTTCTATAAATGATGTTACAGATGCTATAAGAATTTATACAGATTCTGTTAAGACATTAGGTTTGGATTTATCTCATGCAGGTGTTATTGGTGGAGATAGGAGTAGAAGGGAATTAGATTTAATTAACACGTTTGAAGATTTAATAAAAAGATATGAAAGGGGTTTTTATAAGCTTACAAAAGAAGATATTCGTGAATTGAAAAATGATGTTATGGATGAGAAAGGTGTGAGTCTTATGGATGTTGATAGGGCATTTAATAAGGCATATAAGAATATTAAGGGGAGATGATTATTTTTGGCTAAAAAAAGACTTAATTTAACAATTGATGAAGAAGTATATAATGCAGCTAAAAATAGTTTAAATAATTTTAGTCAATGTTTTGAAAGATATTTGAGTTCTATTGTTGAAAATGGTGAGAATATTGTTATTATTAAAGAAAAATTAGCTATTGAAGAGCGTAATTTGTATAAAACTATGAATAATATTGTAATTTTACAATCTGAACTTAAAAATGCTTTGGGACGTGATGGAGATATTAAAAATTTAGTTTGGACGGAATTTAAAATAGAATTGCAGAAAAGGAGGTTTGATAGAGAATATGAGTTCATGGATGAAAATATTGTATCCAAGGCTGAAGAGATTCTGGGTTATCCTCGGGACATTTTAATACAGATTGAAAGCTTTGTAAGGTATAATTATAGGAATTTTAACTGTGCGGTTGATAAGATTAATGATTGGGATAATGTTGAATTGGAGTGGAGATCTTATAATGATAAATTATTACAAAGCTGATTGTATTTATAATCCACGTGAGGGTAAGAATACCTGTTCTATATGTAAGCATATTGATGAGTGTTATTTGGTTTTACCTTATGATAAGGAGTTTAAATACTTAGAAAGTATGGTTAAATATTATTATGAACGGAAAAAGGAAATGCTTAAGTGTCGTAAGGTTGAGCGTTACATGTTATATAGTAAAAAATTTGAAAAGGAGGAGCTTGAGGAGTATAATGAGAGAAAAAAGATTTATGATACGATTGCTGTTACTGAGCCTGTTTTTTTGGATGAGTGTATTTTTAGATTAGTTAATGTTCCAGGTATTTTATATGTACTTTTAGCAAACAATGGAAGGGATTCTATTGCATCAAAAGTAGTATATGAAAAAGAGCATCAAAATTTCGATGAGTTAAAAGAGGATGTTGGAGTTTACAGGATGCTTTCTTTAAAATTATTTGATTTTAAAATTAACAACACAGACGAAATTTTAAAAAAACTAATAGAAAAATTAAACACCAAACAAACAATCCCAATAACTGAAATAAAAAACAAAAAACTGGACTGGGCACTATCAAACTACAAACCAATAAGCCCAAAAGAAAGAGAAAAAATCAGAAAAAAAGAACTAAAACAAACAGAAAGAGCAATAAAAGAATACGATGACGAACTCAGATCATTCCAATACAAAAAATTCCACAGAGAAAAAATACTCAGAAGACGAATAAAAAAAGACATAGAAAAGGGGGTGCTAGTTTGAATAAAATATGCAACACTAAACACCTATACAGATACATTTGGAAAATAAACGGAAAATACAGGGTAGTAAAAAACAACAAATCATACGGAACATTCAACACACTAGAAAACGCACTACTGGAAAGAGACCTACTGGAAGATTATAACTGGAATACAGAAGCACTAATAAACATAGAAACAGTAACAAAAAACAGATACCAGGAAATGAACCTTCCACCATTCGAAAAACAACAAAAACCAAAAGAAATACCAAAATACATAACCAAAAGAGGCAACCTATACCTAATACAAAAATCACTCAACGGACAAACAGTACACTTCGCATCAACCAAAGACCTAAACAAAGCAATAGAACTAAGAAACTTCCTAAAAAAACACAATTGGGATAAAAAACTCCTAAAAACGATAAAATGATAAAAAAATACTTCCCATACACAAAACCCAGAGAAGGACAAATAGAATCAATAATAAACATTCTAAAAGCAATAGAAGAAAACAACTACAAATTCATATGCCTGGACGCACAAACAGGATTTGGAAAAACCGCAATAGCACAAACAATAAACAACTACTACACACAAGAATACAACTACGACTCATACATCCTAACAAGCACAAAAATACTACAGGAACAATACTTAAAAGACACCACAACAAACAACAAATTCAAGATAAACTACCAAATAGCAAAAGGAAAAGGAAACTACAGTTGCAGCCAATCATACCAGAAATGTGACAAATGCAACACAGATGACACAATAACAAAATGCGAATATAAAATTAACTCAAAAAAATTAGACTACTACAACGGTTGTGAATACTGGAACGCAAAAATAAAAACAATAAATTCAGATACAGCACTATTAAACTACAGTCTAAAAATTGCAGACGAATACTATGGAGTAAACCACTACCAACAAAGAAACCTAGGAATACTGGATGAAGCACACAATATAGAATCAACAATAACCAATGCAATATCACTAGAACTAACACAAAAAGAAATAAGAAAAAACGATATAATAAATCAAGACAATCTCATACCTGCCCTAGAAAACATATTGGAAAATACAAAAAATCGTACAAAACAAACACAAATAATAAACACATTAAAATTAATAAAAAAAGACCCATACAACTGGACAATAACACAATTCAACAATAATATTACTATAAAACCAATATACATAACAAATTACACAAAAGACTTACTCCTAAAAAACACATCAGAAATAACAATATTCATGAGTGGAAGTTTCATAGAAACAGACCAATTCATAAAAGATCTAGGAATAACTGAAGAAGTATACATAGAAAAACCAAAAAACAAATTCAACTTCCCAAAAAACAATCCAATAATCATATACACAGCAGGAAGTATGGGATGGGAAAAAAGAAACACAACAATACCAAAAACCTATGAAAAACTAGAAAAAATATTCAACAAACACAAAAAAGAAAAAGGAATAATCCACACACATAAAAAAGAATACACAAAAAACATAATAAAACACTTCAAAAACACAAAACACAACAACAGACTAACAACAAACCTAAACCAACACAAAAAATCAAAAAAACCACTAATACTAGTATCACACAACCTACAGGAAGGAGTAGACTTCAAATACGATGAATGCAGATTCCAAGTACTATACAAAGCACCATTCCTACCATTAAATGACAACCAAATAAGAAAAAGAATGGAATTCGACCCAGAATGGTACTCAATAAAAGCCATGCAAAAATTCCAACAAATATATGGACGAGGAATGAGAGCAGAAGACGATTACTGCAAAAACTACTTACTAGATAGTGGATTCTTCAGAATCATACACCCAGACAACCCCTACCTACCACTGGAAATAGAACAAGCAATACAAAACAACCCATACAACACCTACAACTAAAGACAACAAAATTAAACTAAAAATTATTAAAAGACTCTTTCACTAACACATCCAACAAATAAAATAAACATAGAAAAAATATTTTTTTTCTAAAAAACGTACCCTGGAGGCAACAAATTAAAAGATTAAAAAAAATATCACAATAAAAAATTCAAACGTATTCGCATCACTCGGAGTAAACCACAATAAAAAACAAAGAGTAGAAAACGACTTCTACAGTACAGAACCAAAAGCAGTAAAATACCTACTACAAAAAGAAAAATTCAACAAAAACATATGGGAACCAGCATGTGGAAACGGAAACATAGTAAAAGAACTAAGAAAACAAGGATACCAAGTAAAAGCAACAGACATAATAAATAGAGGATGTCCACAAAGCTCAATACAAGACTTTCTAAAAACCACAGAAAAATTCAACGGAGACATAATCACAAACCCTCCATACTCTTATGTAACAGAATTCATAAAAAAAGCATACACATTAACCCAACAAAAAGTAGCAATGTTTCTAAAAATACAATTCTTGGAATCTATACAAAGATATGAGGAAATATTCAGCCAATTCCCCCCAAAGACAGTAAATATCTTCGTAAAAAGAATACCATGCTACAGAAACGACGATAGAACAAAACAACAATCAGCAGTATGTTACACATGGATGATATGGGACAAAAAACACACAGAAAAAACCACAATCAACTGGATACCTAACCACAAACAATAAACAGAAAATATGAAAAAAATACCAAACACAAAATATATACAAAAACTAAACAACAAATACCTCATAAAAAAACGAATAAAGAATAAAATAACATACTTTGGAACATACAATAACATTTACGAAGCTATAATACAAAGAAACCAATTAATACAAAAGCAATGGAGAACACAGGAAAATAAAACATTGTACATACACGAAAGAATACTAAAAAATGGAGAAAAAAGATACGACATACGAAAAACAAAAAACAATAAAACAGAACATTATGGAACATATCTTAGTCTAGAAACTGCAATACAAACACGAGATGAACTAATACAATCAAACTGGAATTGGGAGGTGTTAGCGTATAACTAAATAAGATAAGAAAATATTAAATTTTTATAATACAATTTTGTCCTCCGTATTTTTATTATTGTATTATAATTATTTTTTTTTATGCGCATATGCGCATAAAAAATTCTCTATTTTTTCATAAATTGTAAGTCCCCTTCAAAAAAATTATGCGCATAAATTTATAAATAATTCAATAAGTTTAAAATATAAAATAGATTTCATTAGCAATGCAATGTCAAAATTGCGGAAGTAAAAACAGTAAAAAAGAAAACGGCAAAATCACATGCCTAGCATGTGGAAGTAATTTCACACCAAAAACAATTGGACATTTAACATTAGAAGAAGAACTAAGAGAAAAAGAAATAAGAATACTAGTAGACACAAAAGAAAATGATTCACACTTTGTCTGAGACAAATAATTTAGATACAAATGATTATTTGAATAAATATTATATTAATATGAATATTATTAAGTAATTTATTTTCATAGGATTTTGAATAGTATTAATATTGTGAAATTTTTTATAGTATATTAATTTATTTTATATAATTATTTTGATTCAGTTCATACTTAGTTTTTCTTTTAAACATTCTTTGTTTATTGCGAATGCTGATTTTATTATATCTTTGTCATTTTCAAAGAATGTGTAATAAGAATTTTTTCCTTTTCTTGCTTTAGGTAGTATTTCTACTATTTGTCCTGTGAAGCTTTGTGGTGTTGGTAGGTCTTCTACGTATTTGTCTAAATTTTCACCGTAGATTTTGTTTTTATAGTTTTCTAGTGCTGTTTGTATCATTTTGTAGGTTTTTTCTATGGATTGTATGTCTTTGTCGTTGAAGCTGAATTGTTTTACTGTTTTTAATTTTCCTTCTCCTACTTTTCCTTTACGGTTTTCGAATTGGTAGCAGATGTTTATGATGGTGGTTTGTTCGAAGTATTGTTTCCATCCGCTTTCATCCCAGTTTGTTTCAAAGTCACTTAATCTTAGGTTTTTGAAGCTCATTCGTTCTTTTGGTGTGAAGTCATCTCCTATTATTGGTGAGTTTTTTATTATGAAATTCGAGTATCTAAATAAGGGGTCTAGTTTTGGTAGGTCTTTGTCTTTCCCGATTAGTGTGTCTGATATTTGTTTGTTGATATTTTTTGGTATTTTTTCGTTTTTGAGTAGTTTTAGTTCTGTTGCTATTTCTCTTTGTGTTTTTCCGTAGTATTTTTTTAGTTTTGCAGTTATGTATTCTGTTACTGAGTGGTATTTGTATGTTCTTGGTTTTAGTCTCTCTTTTTGACATAGGTCTTGTATTATTCCACTCATGTATCCTTGTTTTAGGCAGTATGCTCTTGATGGTGCAGGTGTATCTGAGTATGGTTGTGTTCTTGTGTCTGTTCCTTTAAATCCTTTTCTACATGCTCCAAGATATGTTGTATCTCCTTCTGATAGTTCTTCTGCTTTTCCTTGTTTTACTTTATCTTGGATTATTTTAAAATCATTTTTTATTACTTCTTCATCTTGATGTAAGCTGTATAAGAGGTAAGTGTAGAATTTTAAGTCACGAACAGGTATATTTTTTTTATAATAGTACCAGAGTATTAGGATGTTCTCGTTTTTTTCCATTAGGTGACTGTTTTCGAATGTTTCGTTTACTATTTCGTTGAAGTTTATCATTGATAGTACTAGGCGTTCTTTGGCTCTTATTTTTCCTTTTTTGGTTTTTGTTATTCCTGATGTTTTTAATTCCACGCCTAATTCATGGAAATCTGCTTCTGATATGTTATTGTTGGGATATTCATAGAATTCTGTTTCTACAAGGTTTCCAAGTATACCTTTTTCTCTAAGCATACTATTATCATTTTGGATTTCTTTTTCTTTTATTATATCATTTAAGCTTTTTCCTTTTATTTTTTCTGTATATGATAATAATTCATCAATTGTATTAAATTTCATACTATCCCTAATCTTAAAATCCAATTTTAGATGGAAATCTATATATAATAATAAATAATATAATATTATACTATTAAGTAAGATATAAAGGTATACTATGAAAAAAACTGTTTGTGAATTATTTGCTGGAGTAGGAGGGTTCCGTGTAGGATTAAACCATGTAAAACTAGAAAATAACCAAGTAAAAGAAGATAATACATGGGATTTTGTATATGCTAACCAATGGGAACCATCAACAAAAACTCAAGCAGCCTATGACTGTTATATAGAACGATTTGGCCAATCAAAAAACCACACCAATATGGACATACATGAAGTAGAAAAAGAAGATATGCCAGATTTTAATTTATTAGTTGGCGGTTTTCCTTGTCAAGATTATAGTGTGGCAAGAACTACTTCTGGTGAGAAAGGTATTGAAGGCAAAAAAGGTGTACTCTGGTGGGATATAAAAGATACAATAGAAGCTAAAAAACCACCATTTATTTTATTAGAAAATGTGGATCGTCTACTTAGGAGTCCTGCAAGTCAAAGAGGAAGAGATTTCGGAGTAATGGTACGAACATTATATGATAATGATTATGGTGTTCAATGGAGAGTAATAAATGCAGGAGAATATGGATTCCCACAAAAAAGAAGAAGAGTATTCATATTTGCATACCACAAAAACACAAAATACTATAAAAAAATCACAAAAAAATCTTCAAATGATGTAATATTCAAAGAGGGACTATTTGCACATAAATTCCCAATAAAAGATAATACATTAGAAAAAGGAAAAAAAAGAATAACAGAAAAAGAATACATGGATCTTGTAGACATAAGTGATAACTTTCAATTCCACTTCTATAATACAGGATTAATGCACAAAGGAACAATATACACAATAAAAGTAGAACCAGATTATAAAGGAGACATCTACACATTAGATAAAATCCTAGAAAAAAATGCAGATAAAAAATACACTCTTGAAGGAGAAAAACTAGAAAAATTCAAATACTTAAAAGGTTCCAAGAAACTTAAACGTAAAAGACCAGATGGAACAACATATAATTATAGTGAGGGTGCAGTTCCATTCCCAGAACGTACAGATGTACCAGCAAGAACCATACTAACAAGCGAGGGAAATGTAAGCCGAACATCACATGTAGTAATAGATTCTGAATCTGGCGAATACCGTACATTAACACCTGTAGAATGTGAACGTATTCAAATGTTTCCAGATAATTGGACAAATATAAGTAGTAAATCTATGACTGAACGTAGAAGATATTTCATGATGGGAAATGCACTAGTAACAGGTATCGTAGACAGTTTAGGCGAAGAACTAGAAGATATATTTGAAAATGAAGATTAAATCATTTTTTTAGTTAAATTTTTTGTTTTTCAAAAAAACCTAACTAAAACTTAAATTAGGCGAAGTATAATAATGAAAAGTAAAATAGTGATAATTGGATTAGTAATAGTAATAATAATACTTATAGGTGCAATTATAAGTGTTATAATTTATGATAATGAGGATAATTCAGATAATATTTTAACAGTTGGGAAATTGGAAATGAATTTAACTGGTTTTGAAACCGAACAAGTAAATAATATAACAATTCCTAATGTAGGTTATGCAGTAATTTATGATGTACAAAATAATGACACTAATTTTAAATTGATTATTAGTGAAGTTAAAAACACTACAAGTTTAGATGAACAAAAACTAGTAGAATATACAGGTTATAATGGTACTACAATATGTGTAGTAATTGATGAGTATGTTTATTGGATTCAAATTTGTAATGCGGATACAGAGTACCAAACCCAAAATTTCCTTAATAGTTTAGTATTGAATGGTGTTATTAAGGAACCTAATAACAATAATCATATGAATACTGAAACTAGCACAGGTACCACTAGTGAAAGTTCTGATAATTATGATGAAGAAGGAATTGAATTACCCTATGATGATACTCCAGGTAGTCCAAGACGCTATTATGGTGATGAAATAAGATCATTTTATTATACTGATGCAAATGGAGAACACTATTATAGTTATGAGGATAGAAGAGTATATGATTTATAAAAAAGACAATATTTATCACTTATCATTGGATTTAATAATACAATAGCAAGATATGAAAGTTAAAATTATTAATAAGGATATTTAATAAAAGTGATATTGTCTTATTTTTAGTATAATCAAATATAATAATATTATTTTTTAGGGATTATAAAAAAATGCAATGTCAAAACTGTGGAAGTAAAAATTTAAAAGAAGAAAACGGTAAGATTACATGCCTAGCATGTGGAAGTAATTTCGCACCAAAAACAATTGGACATTTAACATTAGAAGAAGAGCTAAGAGAAAAAGAAATAAGAAGACTAGTAGACACAAAAGCAAATGATCCAAACACAGGCTTATTAACAGATGAAGAAATACTAAAATACGCCCCAAATTCTCAAGCAGCAAACGATATAAAATATAAAAATGCAAAAACATTAAAAGAAAAAATGAATGCAAAATCCAATGAACTGGAAGCAATAGGGATTTTCACAATACTGGTAATAGTACCAATAGTTATATTCATATGCATAGATTTATGGTTGTTTATGAAATGAAAAACAAAATAAAAATAACTGAAAATATAACAGAAACGGATATAATCAAAAGACAAAGACTAATAATACTCTCTCAACTTAAAAAAGACATGGAAGAAAACAACCTAATAAAAAGAGAACAAAGAAGATTCATAAGACATTATATTGCATTAAGTACAGAAATAATCCTTAAAAGATATGACTTAGATTGGATATTAGATAAATTTTATAAAGAAGATAATATAAATCTACAAGCATTCATTGAAGATTATGTACAAATACATAATATAAATAAACTAACAGAATATCCTGAAAATTCAAACAATCCATATGAAACTTTCAGAGAAAACCAAACATATTACACAACAACTGATAAGAAAAATGCAATAGAAATATTTAAAATAATAACTCATTAACTAATGGTGATATGTTATGGGGAGATGGATAACAGCAACCATAAGAGAAGAAAAATACTCATATCAAAAAAAACAAAGGAAATCCTGGGAAGAAACACTTAAAAAACAAAAAGAAGAGTCAGATAATGATTGATTTTCTAATACTCAAACAAACAAATGGACAAAATGCAAATATTCTAGAAAAAGAAGAAATAGAAGACTATTTTCCAGAAACACCTTTAAAAAATGTTGAAATACTTAAAATATTAATTGATGAAGATATAATATTTACCGAAGATAATTCTAAAAATCCTAAATTTAAAGAAATTTTAGACAGTAATAATGCAGAATTTAATTCAGAAACACAAATATTCACAGTATATATTGAAAATTTAAATGTAGAAACAGATATTTTAGAAAGAATTGGTAAATTTTTAGAAGATTTAATAAACATTAATTAATTTATATTATTAATATTAAATTATATAATTTATAATAAATTAACATGTTTTTATTACTAAATAAAAATTTTTATTTACTTATTTTAAATAAATTTAATTTTTTAAGTTTAATAATTATATTGGAGAAAGAAAATTAGATGATTAGATTAGCTACTGTATTTAGTGGTATAGGTGCTGTTGAACATGCATTAAACCGTATGGGTATTGAAAATACAATAGTTTTTGCTTGTGATAATGGAGATATTGATGTTTTATCTAAAAAAATTGATATTGATATTGATAAAATAGATGAAGAATTAAAAACTCTAAAATCACTTATTGATAATATAAAATTTTCAAATGATGATGATTACGAACAACAATTAATTTTCATGCTTAACTCTGCTCAAATTGAATTTGATGGTGTAAAATCAGAATTAAATAAATCAAATATAGATAGTTGTTTTGAAAATATTAAAGAAGTTTTATTAGGTATTATTAAAATCCCTAATTTAAATAAACAACGTGTAAAAGCCTATACAAACTTTGTTGAAACCCTTAAATCTAATATTTCAAATGAAGAGGAAAAATTACTTTTATATAAAATTATTTTAAAACTTTCTAATGATTTTAAAAGAGATAATTCTATCATTGATTTAGGTAAAGAGGGTGTGGAATTTAAATCTTCATATAATATTAATTGGAGTGTTGTTAATAAATCTTTAAAAGAAGCGTATGATCTTATGGAAGATGAAAATGGTAGAAAAACAATTAGAAAAGTTAGAAGTTTAAGTCAAAGAGTTGGGCAATTACATGGTAAAATTAACTCATTAAATCATTTAAATAAAATTAAAAAATTAAAATCTTACAAAAAAAAGAAACAATATGTTGATGAGATTTATAAAGGTAATGAAAAACGTAATAAAGTAAAAACTAGTTATATGGTTAATTATAATTGTCCTAAAAATCATTTTCATTGGGATGCTAGTTTTTTAGATGGTACACAGTATAATGGAAAAGTTGATTTATTTGTTGGGGGAAGTCCGTGCCAGTCATTTTCATTGGTGGGTAAACAGAGAGGTTTATCTGATACTAGAGGCACATTATTTTATGAATATGCTCGTTTAGTTGATGAAATACAACCTAAAGTTTTTATTTATGAAAATGTGCGAGCAGTATTAAATAATGATTGTGGTAAGACATGGGAGAAAATGAAAGAAGTATTTAAACAATTAGGTTACAAAATATATTTTACAAATAATGGCAGACCTTCAATATTAAATGCTAAGGATTATGGTATTCCTCAAAATAGAAATAGGTTATTTGTTGTTGGTTTTAGAAAAGATTTGGATTTAGTTCAAGAATTTGAATTTCCGAAACCTATTCCTTTAGAAAAAACAATGCAGGATTTTTTAATTGAAAATCCGTCTGAAAAATATTTCCTTTCAGAGAGAATTAAAAAAACAGTTTTATCTCCAGGCACAAAAAACTTTTACAGTAAACCAGAAACAGATTTAAAAATTGCAAGACCACTTACAACAACAATGCATAAAATGCATAGGGCTGGAGAAGATAATTATGTAACAACTGATGGCCGATTACGTAGGTTAACACCAAGGGAGTGTTTAAGGTTGATGGGTTTTTCAGATGACTGGAAGATAGTAGTATCAGATACTGCAATGTATCAACAAGCCGGTAATTCTATCGTTGTGGATGTTTTAATTCATATTATAAATGAAATTTTAAAAGCTTATCCCTCATTAAATCTTAATAATTAATAGTGTAAAATAGTAGTATAGATGGTAAGATGATTTTCAAAAGTGTCACAGATTTACAAAATAGGAGTGAAAAATATTTTTTTACAGAAAAAGTAGAATTATTTACTAGATTAACTGGAGTTTTCTGTGAGAAAAATAAAACTGAAAATACTGAAAATACTAATTTAAAATCTGAAGATTATAAAGAGCTTATGGATATTGGGGTTATTAATAATCCATCAGAAATAAAAGTTTTAAAAAAAATTTTAAAAGAAAAATATGATCCTTTTATTAAATCTGTAAAATTTTGTAGAAAAAATAAAGAATCTGTTCAAGATACTATTTGGAAATTATACAATTCTGAAAGGAAAAAAATTCAAGAGGAAACTATTAAAAAAGATAAATTAACATTAGTAGATTTTTTTTGTGGTGCTGGGGGTTTAAGTTTAGGTTTTTTACAAGAAGGATTCAATATTAAACTAGCTAATGATATAGAGGATGTTTGTATTGAAACATATAAATATAATCATCCAGAATTACCTTCATCAAAAATAATTCAAGAAGACATTCGAGACTTTGTTGATTTTGTTGGAAAGTATATTGATGGAGATATTGATGTAGTTGTTGGGGGACCTCCATGTCAAGGATTTAGCACTGCTAATCAGCAGAGAATCATTGATGATCCTAGAAATGAATTATACAAATATTTTTTAATAATGGTGGAAAAAATAGCTCCTAAATTTGTGGTAATGGAAAATGTTAGGGGTATGTTAAAAGTTGCAAATCAAGTTGTTGAGGATTATGCTAATATCAAAATAAAAAAAGATAATAAATTTTTATCATATGATGTTGATTATGAAGTTTTAAAATCTAATGAATTTTCTGTAGCTCAAAATAGACAAAGATTGATATATATTGCAGTTAGAAATGATGTTTGTGATGAATTAAACATATCTCCTAAAGATATATTTGAACAAATTCATAAAAACAATAAAAATAAACCACAATACAACTTAAATGATGCTTTAAATGATATAAAACCCTTAGATTCATTAAGAATTAAAAATAGTACAAATGTTGATAGTGAAACAGCTGGGAAAAAAATTGATGTCAACTATAATGAAGTTCATAATAACTCTTATTTAAATTTAATAAATCAAAATCGTAAAATCCCTTATTTGTTTAATCATAAAGCGCGTTATATAAATGATAATGATTATAAGATATACAGTAGATTAGATCAAGGGGATGATTCTACTAATGAAAAAATTAAAGATATAATGCTTTATTCTCATAGAAATCATGTTTTTAAAGATAAATATTTCAAACTTATAGCGAATAAACCTTGTAGAACAATAACAGCACATATGAAATTTGATGGTCATTCTCATATACATCCCTTCCAAACAAGGTCATTGACTCCAAGAGAATCTGCTAGAATACAATCATTTCCAGATGATTATTTATTTTTGGGGGCTTATTCTAAAACATATATGCAAATAGGCAATGCAGTTCCTCCAGTAATGGCTAATGGAATCGCAAAAGTTATAAAAAATTTTTTATTTGGTGAATGTAATGTCTAATTCAGAAAAATCAAAAAGTAAATTAACTAATGATGAAAAAAGAAAGATTTTTTATGAAAAATTGAATATTGTTTCTAATGCTTTAAATGATATTGGTGTTCAAATTGATTCTGAGGGTTATGATGGGCTAATGGTAAAAAAGTTACCTCAATCAGATTTAGTAAGTAAAAATAGGGAAAATTATAATGGAAGTTCAACTAATATAGCATTAACTTCAAGTATGATGGATATTTTTCCATATATGGATGCAGAGGGGTATTTTAAACCAGATAATGACACTGACTTAAAAAGTTATTTTATTACTAAGATTAAAGTTCATTTATCAAAATCTAATATATTTTATTTAGAAAATAAATCCATACCTAATAGTGAGGATAAAGATATTATTGCTTATACTTCAGTCGTGCGTGCTTATGGGAAGAATAGAGATCAAATGGAAGTTTCTTTAGAAAAGGTTGATGATGTTAATTTTAAAAAATTTCGCAGATTATTGTATGAGAATTATTATTTAATTGTTTTGAAACACAAAGGTAAATTTGAATATGATTTTTTTGCAATTATTCCTAATGTTGGCGTAAATGAAGAGGAAGGTTTATCTAGTTTGGACAAAAAATTCTTTAAAATTCCAACAAATACAATGGTTTCACCAGAATATTTTGGTTTTTATCTTAAAGAAGATTCAAATAAATATTTAAAAGTTTCAAGCACGGAGCTAGAATCAATTAGGATAACTAATGGGGAAAATATTTTATTATATGGAGTTCCAGGTTCTGGTAAAAGTTGGACTATAAAACAGGAGTATTGTAATGATGAAAAGTTTATGGAAAGAGTTGTATTTCATCCAGATTATTCATACTCTGATTTTATTGGCCAAATTCTTCCAAAAGTTGAAAGTGGTGAAGTTAAATACAAGTTCGTACCTGGTCCATTTACTTCAATTTTAAAAAAAGCTTATACTAATCCAAAATATCATTTCTTTTTAATTATTGAAGAAATTAACAGAGGTAATGCTCCAGCGATATTTGGAGATATTTTCCAGCTATTAGATAGAATAAAAGAAGATGATAGTGATTATCCTGTAGGTACTAGTGAGTATGGAATATCTAACTCTGATATAGCAAATATAGTATATGGGGATAAAGACAGAAAAATAAGAATTCCATCTAATCTATCAATCATTGCTACAATGAATACTTCTGATCAAAATGTTTTTACTTTAGATACTGCATTCAAAAGACGTTGGAATATGAGAATGATTGAAAATAATTTTGATAATGTAACTTTTAAAGATGAAACTATTGTAGATACTAATATATCTTGGGAGGTATTTTGCATTGGAATGAATGAATTAATACTTGATGAAAATAAAAATACTTTATCTTCTGAAGATAAGCGTCTTGGAACTTTCTTTATTAATGAAAAGGATTTAAAAGAAGATTATAAATTTGCAGAAAAAGTATTAATGTATTTATGGGATGATGCATTTAAATTTAATAGAAATAGAATATTTAATGAAGAAAGTGTTGAACAGTTTAGTTTGGAAAATATTATTAAGAAATTTAAAAAAGAAACAGGAATTAATAGATTTAATATTTTCACTAGTAATGTTATAGGAAAATTCAAGGAAATAAAAGTAAATTAAGCGACAATGAATAATGATAATTATTTAAAAAATCGATGTAAAGTAGCTACTCAAGAGGAAAATAACCGCTTTGTGGGAATTAAAGCAGATAATAATAATGCAATAGTTTATTTTCCTTTAGGATATCATTTAACAGATAATGACTATGAATTACGTAAAGATATTATTCATTTATTTAGTATAATTTCTGATTTCAAAAATAAAGATGAAGGCAATATTTCTAAAAAAAATTTTGATGAAATTTATGAAGTTAATTTTCCTTTAAATGCTTATATGGAAATAATCAATTATTATATGGAATATGGTTATTATAAAGAGATAGATTCGTTTTATAAAACAAGTGACATGGGAAAAGTTAATTGGCAAAAAACTATTAAAGAACAAAATCCTTTAGTGATTAAAACAAACATTCAAACTTTTTATCCTGTTTATAATTCATTTACAGTTAAAAAAATCACCCCAAACGAAAATGAAGAAATAACATTAATTCACAAACATTGTGTTTATGAAAGTTTTAAAAAAATAGGTTGGATTTTCACATCATATATGCCTAGTAAACCTTTAGGTGTTTTAAATAAAAATAATGCATTAATAATTCTTCGAGATAAATTAGCTAATACGAATAACGATATTAAAAAGAGACTTTTCCAATCTATGATTGAAATGATTAGCAATATGGATGAAAATATTGATAACCAACTTTATTTTGGAACTGAAAAATTTGAATATATTTTGGAAGGTTTAATAGATAAAACTTTTGGAATAAATAATAAAGAAGATTATTTCCCAAAAGCTGATTGGAATTTGCATTATAATGATAATAAAAGTACATATCCCCTTCAACCAGATACTATTATGGAATTAAACGATAAAATTTACATAATTGATGCAAAATATTATAAATACGGGAGTACTAGAGATTCTAAAGATTTGCCAGATATTTCATCTATTAATAAACAAATTACCTATGGTGAATTCATAAATAAATTTAAAGGAGGTACTGATAAAGAAATTTTCAATGCTTTTTTATTACCTTATAATAAAGAAAATAATCTTTTTAAGGAAGATAACTTATTTATGAATGTTGGTGAGGCTGTGGGGCAATGGAAAAGTAATAAACATAAATTTGAACATGTACAATGTCTTTTGATAGATATTAAATATTTAATGTATAATTATAAAAATTCTTCTAAAAAAGAAAATATAATAAAATTAGCAAATGCTATTGAAGAAGCCTATGAAAAAAATTATAAATTTTATGAAATTAATGGAGATTAATTGAATAATTTAAGAAAAACATTAATAGTTTATTTTAATTTAGTGGTGGCATTTTATGATTCATAATAAAAATATTGATGATATAACATTTAATGATATTAAATATCTAATTGATTCAAATTTTGAAGAAAATAAATTTTTAGAGTATAAATCTGAACTTCAAGGAAAGAATGAGAAAAAACAAATATTAAAATCTGTTTGTGGGTTTGCAAACTCTGAAGGAGGTTTGTTTATTTATGGAATATCTGAAGATAAGAATAATTTGAAACCTAAAGGAGTTTCAATACCTAATGGTTGGGATAAAAAGAGGTTACAACTAGTAAATATTATTAAAAACGGGATTGAACCGAATAATATTAATTATAAAATAAATAAGGTTGATATAGAAAATAGTGATAAAGTAATAATTTTAATTGAAGTTAAAAAAAGTTTTAACATGCCTCATAGAGTCGTTAATGCACATATAAAAGATTTTTATATAAGAAAAGATGGTCAAACAGAATCTATGGAATATAATAATTTAAAAGAATATTTCAGTTTGTCAGAGAAATTACTTACAAAAATTAATGAATTTAGAGAAAATCGTATTTTCAACTTCTATTCTGCTAGAGAAAATAATATTTATAAAACAATTTATCATGCAATACCCTTATCTGCATTTTCTAGTGAGGATTTAGACATGAATTCATTAAGAAATATTTTAATTAAAAATCACGATTTATTCAATGGTAGTTATTTTCCTAATTTTGAAGGTATTTATAAAGAATCTAATGATAAATTTCTTCAATTTTATCGAAATGGTATTATCGAGTTAGTATATTTTAAGAAGGGGGATAATATCCTTTTGGATAAAAAGAATTTTAGAAAATTTATTAAAGAAAGTTTTGAGTTATATTATGAATTGGATATAAAATCTCAAGTTGTATTTTATATAACATTGGTTAATATAAAAGGTAAAAATTTTGACTTAGATAATGTTTTTGTTGAAAAATATAATATTTATGATAAAGAAAGAGAAATACTCCCATCTAACTCATTATTATTAAATCAATATGATGAAAATTTAGTAGAGAGATCATTAGAAAATATTTTTTTAATATTTAAGAACCACTTTGGGTATGTTGAATAATAAAAACACCTTTCTTAACATAATACTAATACTGGGTATGATAAATATTATATTAATGATAAATGTCTATCAACTTAAATTTTAGCAAAGAAGACTCTAAATTTATTGTATTGCAACGTATTTAAACATTGATAGTAAAAAGCATAAAAATTTTATAGTAGAAAAGGTATCAAAAATTTCAATCATCTTCAAAGAAATCTTTATCTATTTTTTTAATAGCATAATTATATTCCGTAAAAACACCCACATCGTGCTTAATCAAAAGTTCAGTTAATCTTTTTTTATCAATTAATACTATTTGCGCATCGGATTCTTTAGATATTTCAATAGATCCTTGTGTAAATGAAGAGGTAGTTATCATGACTCCTTTTTTAGTTCCATGTTCTAAGGTATACGCAAAATCTTTCATATCTTTTTGTGATATGGGGTGGATGTGCCTCTTTGCTTGGATATGTATTTGATTTATTCCAAGTTCATCTTCGAAAATTATGCCATCAACACCTCCATCTTTTGTAAATGGGGTGACTTGTCCAGAATTTTCATCTAGCCCATAACCCATTTTAAGCAATAATTTAACAACTAATTTCTCAAAGAATTGGGGGCTATTGCTCATTATAATATCATAAAGTTCTTCAGATAACTCATTAGTTATATCTTTATAAGCTTCTTCTAAGCGGTCTGTAGGTGATAAAAGTTCTTCTATGTTTTTTATTTTTTTCGAGGTTTGGTTTATATTATTCTGATTTTCTTTTTGATTTATATATTTTCTATAAGATTCATATTTCTTTAAAAATGCAGTATCGATAGTATTGTGTTGTTTTAAAACTTTTTTCCCTTCATTACTTATTTTATATTTTCCTCTATCTTCTTTTTCTAATAGTTCTGCTTTAAATAAATGATTAACTGCCCAGGCAGTTCTATCTTTGTATTGTAGTTTATTTCCTTTTGCAGTAGTTTCTTTTTGTTCTTCTTCGGTTAATTTAAAATATTTTGCATTTTTCTCACTTATTTCGTTTTTAGTATGAATTTCACCATCTTCAAAAAATTTTAATGTGGGGGTGAAAAAGTTTTCAAATTTAGGAACAACCATAATATCACTTATATTTTATTTTTATATTTTATTTTTTTTAATATTATATGTTTTTTGAAGTTTTTGTTAAAAATATATTGTTTTTCCTGTTGTTAGAGTTTATAAATAAAAAATATTAATTATTTTAATGATAAATGTTATGTACTTTAGAATAGATGGGTTAATTGGGATGTAAATTAAATTATATATTTATTAAGAGAAGTTTTTGCTTTTTACTTATTTTTTTATGATAGTTTTTATATACTATATATTACAAATATGTTACATATTAGTAACATTATGGAGCTTTTTATTTTTATGAGTGAAAATAAACGCGTTAATATTTCATTATCTAATGAACAGTTAGAGATAATAAGGAAATTTAAAGGAACAATGGGAAATACTGATGCTGAAATTGTTAGAAATATAGTTCTAGCATGGTTAAGTGAGAAAAGTATGATTTCAACTACAGTTAAACATAAAGAGGGTTATTTATGAATAATTTTATTTCTTTATTTACAGGAGCTGGAGGTTTAGACTGGGGTTTTCATGAAAATGGTAACTTCCAATTAATTGTATCTAATGAAATTTTAGAACCACATCTCAAAACATACACAGATCATTATAAAATACCTCTTAAAAGTATTGAAGATGGAAATAAAGATACAAATATTGGAATTTGTGGGGATATCCATGAATTAGAAATAGATCATAGTGCAGATGTTGTTACTGGGGGTCCACCATGTCAAGACTTCAGCTTACTGAGAGGCAGTGATAAGAGAGAAGGAGTAAAAGTAAAAAGAGGGAAACTATATCAACAATTTTTAAGAATAATAGAAACATCCAAACCTAAAGTTTTTGTAATGGAAAATGTCCCAGGAATGTTATCTGCAAACGAAGGACTTGCATATCAAACCATACAAGAAGACTTCATAAACGAAGGATATGAACTCATATATGAAAATGTAGTAAACATAAGCAACCTAGGAGCACCACAAGCACGAAAAAGATTAATAGTAATAGCTGTGCAAAAAAATCTAATAAAAAATAACAAAAAAGAACTAGAAGAAATCGCTCAAAAAAATTTAAACAACCCTTTACTTGAAAAATATCCATTAACACCACTGGAAGTATTTGAAGGAGACATATTAACAAATCTTGAAGATAAATACGTTAAAATAATAAAAGAATATAAGGATTCAACAAAAAATATAGATAATCCTGAAGCAAAAAAATGGATAGAAGAATATAAAACACTAAAATTCAACATAATAGAAGACTATATACAAGCTAACAAAATAGACAATTATGATGAAAAAGAATTCCAAAAAGCAATGAATGAACATAAAAAAACATTAAAAATTCTAGATTACTACCAAAAACCAATAAATGAACAACAATTCCACGATGAAACAAATAAATTACCGAAAAGAAACCGTAAAGTACAAGAAAGAATGTACCATATACCTCCATCATATAACTTCAAAGCAGTAGAAAACACAGAATGGAAAGTTAAAGGACTAATGAGCAATATTTATAGAAGAATACATCCATTAAAACCATCACCAACAATAATAGCATATGGTGGTGGTGGAACAGGCGGATACCATTACGAATACAAAAGACAGGGATTAACTAACCGTGAAAGAGCAAGATTACAAACATTTCCAGATAATTACCTATTCAATGGTAAAACAACAGAAATAAGAGCACAAATAGGAGAAGCAGTACCACCAATAGCAAGTTACTACATAGCAAAAACAGTAGAAGAGATACTAAACAAGTTATAAAAATTTTAATTAATTTTCAGTGAATATACTAGAGAAAAAGTTATGGGATGAAGATAATTAGATTTAATCTATTATCCTCATCTTTTAAAATTAAAATATTGCTTATAAAGCAGTACCTTGGCTATTATATATTGTGGTTACAATTTTAGCCTCATCATTTAAACCTACAGTTCCAGTTTTGTATTCAAAACTGAAATCTGCGTCACATTCAAAATCAGCTTCACCAACATGACTAGTATCTTTGTCCATGTCAAATATTACGAATGGATAAGCACCCATAAATCCAACATAGTCTGGTCCACTATTACCATAATCATATAAAATTTCTAAATCATAGAATTTGGAAAAACTGTGGCTTATGTTGCTATCATGTAACTTAGTAGCTAAACTGTCAGATAAATAGTATGGTGAACCATCTACAACAATAGCATACTCATATCCATCATCATTAGGCAAACTATCAATTGGGTAGAAATGGAATGTACTATCGTTGTGCACTACACTAATTTTTTCTCCAGTACTTTCAGAACTACTATCGTCTCCAAATAACCACGCACTAGCTGAACCAATGGTAGCGATGAGAATTAAACTTAAACCTAAAATTATTAAAATATTTTTTTTATTAGAAATAATATCAAACCTCCATACTAAATTATTGCAAATATAACAGTTATAACAATTATTAATACAATTAATACAATTGCTCCTGCATCAAACAACTTTTCATTTTTACTACTTTTAACTACGGATCTCCAAATCAAACGAACCACTAAAGGGAATATGATTGCTCCCCAAATAGGATTCATATGTAACATTCCTGCAACAAAAAAACCAATAGTTATCATGAATATATAGAAAAAGAATTGTACACAACCTTCACCGCCCTCACTTCTGTCTGTTGCAACACTGTCAAAGTCAGGTTTATAATCTCCAGTCAAAGCTACCCCACAATGAGGGCACTTATCAGGGACATGGTCACGTATTTCTTTTCCACAATTTTTGCATCGCCAAATAGATGCCATAAATATCACACCTCCAATGTATGAGTTAGTTACTATGTTTATATTATTATTTTTTTAAGTATAATAATATTCATATTACCAATTTTCATAAAATCAGATTTAAAATATAGAACATTAATTTTATGAAAGTTTAGTATTCTTAAAAGATATATCTTATTAATTATAATAAATATTCTTCATGATAACAGAAGAACAAACACTTATAATTGATAATGAAGTAATAAGGGCGGAAATAGACAGATATACTGAAGAGGATAAGGAAAGCATAATAGAAATTTATGATGCTTGGAGAACATTATCTGTAAATTTAAACAATTTAGGATGTAGGAAGCCTAATTTTCCAGAAATAAGTGAAATTATCTTTTGTTTTGTTTATGATTGTTGGAGGACAAATAATTTGTCTTCAGGCACGCATACTAGTTTTGATTGTTATAATCCTAAAACAAATAAAACTATTCAAATCAAAGCAACAAGTATATCAAATGATTTAACTTCTTTTGGACCTAAGTCAGTATGGGAGGAATTATACTTTTTGGATTTCTATAATGAAGATGAAAATGGGAATGCTAATTATAACGGAGATTTTAAAGTATATTTAATACCAAATGATGAAGTTTACAATCATAAAATGAATAAGAATCAAACTTTTGTTGATCAACAAAAAGAAGGTAGACGTCCGAGATTTGGAATTAAAAAGGAACTTATTACTCCATTAGGTTTAAAACCTATTGGTGAATTTAATATTTATAATTTATAATTTTTTTTAAACACTATTTTTTTCTTAATTTTTTTTTATGCGCATAATTTTTTTTAGCTTCCTATACATTTTTTGAATTTTTTCACTATTTTTTATGCGCATATACGCATAAATTCTCATTTTTCCTATTTTTTGTAACAAAAATGATATGGAGTTACAAATAGTATCTTGTAATTTTAATTTTAAAAATTTTTTTTGGAGTTGAGAATTTAATTGTTTAAATCGAAGTTAAAAAATATAAGAGAATTTAAAACGATTGTAAATGGAATTTCCCGTTTGGTTGATGAGATTACTATTAAGATTGATAGTGATGGTCTATTTGCAAAAGCAATAGATCGTAGTCATATTTCATTTATAGGTTTAAAGATTGGAAGGAATTTTTTTGAGGAATATGAAATAGATAAACCTGGCGAATTGTCAATAAATCTTGATGAGTTATTAAATATATTGAATAGGTACAGGGGAGAAGATATTTTAAATTTGTATTCTGATGATAATATTCTTTCATTGGAATTTGAAGGTGAAGGTAAGAGGAATTTTGAAATTAAACAGGTGGAATCTAATTATGCTTCTTCAAGAAGACCAAGTGTAGATTTTAGTATTGTTGATTTGAAGATTCCTTTTAATTTTTTTAAAAATACTATTGGTGATTTGGATTTAGTTGCGAATAAGTTCCGGTTGAGAATCAATGATTATAAAGTCATTTTTGATTGTAAAGGAACTTTTTCGAATATTAAAAGTGAATTTCATCATAATAGTCCTGGAATGGGGATTGTTAATGGTAATTTCTATTCATTGAATTTTATTAATAGTTTTTTATGTATTGATAAGGTTTCCAATACTGTACTTTTGTCTACAGGTGAGGATTTACCATTATTTTTAAAACTCACCAATGATGATGTGATTGTAGATTTTTTGCTGGCTCCACGTTTGGAGTCATCTTAATTTTTTTTAAATAAATTTGGGAGGAAAACATAACTAAAAAAACTTTTAATTTTTAATGTTTTATCAGATTATTAAGAAGCTTAAAAAAATTTCAGTAAATTATTATTATAATAAGATGATTCGTGCAGGTGATTATCAGATAAGAAAATCTAAGGTCATTATTAATCCTGATTCTAATAATGAAAAGGTTTTCTTTGATATTGATGGTATTATGGTTTTTAAAAGAGGATTTTTAATACTTCACAGTAGTACGAATAGTAAAACAGACAGTACAACAGTAGATTTGTTGGATATTGAAGGTATTGAAATAATACCTCAAAATAAGGGTGTGAGAAAATGAACTTACTCTATCCTTTATTTTTCTTTTTTGGTTATATTTGTGACTTCATTATACTAAATATTGTAGCATACTATTATGTGCAATATAGGAATAGGAAATATAAACAAATTCGGGGTGTAGACTATGGTAAATAATGACTCCTGGAGATTAAAACAGAAATTACGTCTGGGAAATATTATAAGTACAAGACTTAATCTAGGTTATGAGGATAAAAATGCGGTAAAGTTTATGATTAAAACAATAAACTTCAAACATCTGCACAGACGTGCAGGTAATGAAACTATAATAGCTGCTTTATGTTATTATTGTATGAAAACCCGTAAAACAAATCTTTCTTTAGAATCCTATCCGATATTTGAAGAATATGGTTTGGATTATAAGGTTTATAGTACAATTGTAACCCATTTGGCAAATTATTATCAAAAAAGAATGTTGCAAAAATATGTTAATTTTTAATAAAATCCACGTGCGACAAGGTACTACTATTATAATGAGGGCAATTTTATTGAGAAATTTTTTTTTATGGAAGATTGTGTTTTAGATTTAATGAATAATATAAGAATAGAGGACATTTTCAGAGATTTTAGTGAAGATTTGAAATGTCCTGAATGTAACTCAACAGAAACAGTAACAGTTAAAGGAGAATTAATCTGTAAAGAATGTGGTCTGGTATTATCCGGACCATGTGAATATGTAGGGGGTAAAAAAATAAATTTACCCTATGGCTTGAACTTTTCAATAGAATAAAAAAATGAATATTATTTTTTTAGGAGGTAATTTATGGATAAGGCAAACTTAACAACATATATTAATGGAGTTTTACTCGCATTTTTCACATATGCAGGTATTAGTCAAACAACAGGTGATATTATAGTACAAATAATAGCACCAATAGTATCAATACTCTTAGCATATGGAATGTCATATGTAAATGAAAAATATCCATCTTCTCTTGTAACAAGTGTTAATACTTGTCAATGCGAAGGAGAATGTGATGACATCTAAAGTTCTACATGATGGATGGTCAAAAGAAAAACATTTAAAAATTGGAACTGAAATCTATAATGCTGTAGAATATGGTAAAATACTGTGGACATGCGGTTTTATCAAAACATCAATAAGCAGCGCACTTTTTGTAATAGGTTTCACACTAATTTTCAATGGTTTAACAAACCATCCTTTATTTTCTTCCTGGAGTGAATCAGCAATATTTTTTGGAATAATAGCAGTATTATCAGCTCTTATAGTTATTTATCTTATTGATAAAAAAAGAGAAATAATGAAAAAAGAAGAATTTGGAAGAGAATATGAAATAATAGAAGATAGAATAAAACAATCAAGAATAAAACAAAATGAAGAACTCGAAACATTAATTAACCAAATAGCAGAAGAACGTATACAGGAAGCAATATACAAACATCTGCTAGAAATGAACACAATACCTGATGAAGCTGATTTAACTGACTGGAGAAAAGACTTATATGACTAAAGATATTCAAATCCAAACAATCAGCATAACAGATATAAGTCCATCAAACAACAATCCTCGAGAAATAGATTCTGAAGGAGTAGAAATACTGGAAAAAAGCATAAAAAACTTTGGATTAGTAGAACCAATACTCATAAACTTAAAAAACAATAAAAATAGAATAATATCTGGCCACCAAAGATATGACATACTGTTAAATGAATATATAGATAAAAAACTGGCAGATGATAAATTATATTTAATATCCTTTGGAGATATTGGATGGGTATTCAAAGATACAGAACTAAAACTTGAAGAAAATGATGAAACACAACTATCATTAATGTTAAACAACCATCAGGGAAAATATATAAAATCCCAACTAAAAGACACACTAAAAAAACTAGAACTAAAAACATCAGACTTAAGCTTAACGGGATTTAAAAAAGTAGAATTAGAAAAACTCAAAACAAAACCAAAAATACCGGAACCAAAAACACCAAAACCAAAAAAGGAAGAAAAAACCTTTAAACAGATAGTAACATGCCCCGATTGCGGAAACAAATTCGAAGCATAAAATAAAAAAAGATTTCTATGTCAAGAAAATTCTGTAAAAAAATATGTGATGAGATAATAGTTAACTACAGTAATGGAATGCCACTAAAATATGCCTGCGAACTTGCAGGAGTGCATCCTACCACAGTTACAAAATGGAAGAAAAAAGGAGAAGAAGATGAAAACAGCAAATTCCATCAATTCTACTTGGATATGAAAAAAGCAAAAGCAAACTACATTATCTACCACTTAAACTTCCTAAACAAAAGTAAAAGTGACTCAACACATAAATATTTATTATCAATAGCAGATCCAGAATATTTCTCACCATCAAGCAAAATAGAACACTCTGGAGATGTAAAAGTCAAAGAAAACATAGAAATAGACACAAAACTTCTAAACGAAATAATAGCAGATAAAAAAAGACAATACGGAGATATAACTGATAATTGAATGAAGAAGAACTACTAAAAAAAGATCTAAACTATATAAGAACAGATTTATACTCCTTCTACCGTTATTATGTTGCAAGAAGTTTTAAAGAAAATATAAGTGCTCCACATATAGAAAAACTAAGCACAAGTCTAATGGAATTGTATAGGGGGGATTATAAACGTCTTTGTGTAGCAATGCCACCACGACACAGTAAATCTTCAATGATAACCGAAGCATTCCCTCTATGGTTAATATTCCACAACCCAAGTTTAAATATACTAATAGTAAGTAATTCCTCAGGACTATCGGAAAAATTTGGAATAGCATTACGGGAACTGGTAAAAAAGTTCGGGCATGAATTTAACGTATACTTATCAGATGTAAAATCATCAAGCACATACTTAATGTTTAATAACAGTGAAAAAAACCTATACTATGGAAGCATAAGGCTTGTTGGTGCAGGAGGAAGTATAACAGGTCAGGATGTAGACTATCTAATAATCGATGACCCCTACGAAGGATTCAACGATATCACCCCTGGACTACTTGAAAAGAAGATTAACTGGTTTAAAACCATTATTGAACAACGTATAGAACCTCATTCACGATTGGTAATTCTCCATACACGGTGGCACAGTGATGATCTTCAGGGATACTTAAAAGAAAATGAACCGGAAGACTACAAATTCATAACATTTCCGGCAATACTTCCAAACGGACAACCACTATGGCCAGAAAGATATACAATAGGGGATTTAGAAAAGAAGCGTGAAAGCTTAGGAATAAGACTATTCAACAGTATATTCCAACAACAGCCCATAGATAACAACACTAACTTCTTCAATCTAAAAAATATCCAATGGAACAAAATTAAAGAATATGAAACATCATACTCCTGTAGAGCATGGGATACAGCATCAAGTACAAATTCCACAAATGGGGATTATACAGTAGGTGTTAAAATGCAACTGACAAAAGAGGGAAAATACATAATAACAGATATAATTAGAGGAAAATTCGGAAACAAAACAAAAGATATAATATTTGATGCTGCACATAATGATGGAGTAAACAATACGATAGTAATAGAAACTGGAGTAGCAGCTGCTGGAAAATTTCTATATGATGAGTGGGTTACACAACTTCCAGGTTTCTTCGTAGAACAGGCCAAACCACTATCAAGTAAAGTAGACAGAGCCACACCCTTTAAAAATGCAGTTCTTGATGGAAAAATAGGAATAAATATAGAAAATGATGACTTAAGAGAAGATGTAATACAAGAATTTAAAGCATTTCCTGATGGACGTCATGATGATATTGTGGATGCTTGTGCTCATGCTTATAATTATTTATCACAGTATGATGGTGGATTTGGACTGGATTTTGCAAGAATAAAAATAAGATAATTTCTTTCTATGTTGGATTTTCTTAATAAAATAAAAAATATTGGAAATTATATCCCTTATCTTAGGAGACCTTTACCTTATTCTCATAGTGAAGATTTTACTAAAAATTATGGTTCTTTTTTCAAATACCGAAATAAAAGTATTGGTATGGGTTGGAATACTTATTATCAGTGTATGCGTAATGTTTGGGTGAATGCCTGTATTCAAACTTATATTGATGAGATCATAAATTTAGGTTTTACAATTAAAGACCCATCAACAGAAAGAGTTAATGAATCACATGTTCATTATTTTGAAAAATTATTTAAACAGCCTTTAGGTCTTAATTCTAATTATACTTATAGTATTTATCAAACTTTAATGTGGAAGTCTTATCTGGGTCTTGGTGATGCTTTTAGTGAAGTTATTTATGATTCAGATTATAATAATGTTCCGGTTGGTTTGAAATATATTCCTGCTGAATTTATGAGATATTTTAAAGATACTGGTCAGTGGGGTTTTTATGATGATTCCTATCGTTTTGAAAAGGATGAAATAATACATGTAAAAGATCCGAACATTTATGATGGGGTTTGGGGAGAGTCAAAAATTGATGTTATTGCAAAAGAGATTAATTTGGAGATTCTTGCCAGCGGTCATACTTTAAATGTTTTGGAAAATGGAGGTTTTGATCCTAATGGTGTTATTGAATATGATAAAGATATTAAGCCTCAAGAGTTAAAGCAGGAGATGGAACGTTTACAGGCTGATGCTGAAAATGGTTCTGAAGGTGTTTTAATACTTAAAGGAGCTTCTTATAAAAGTCTTGGTTTCAGTAATAAGGATATGGAATATAAAGACTTAATGAACCGTATTAGAGACTGTATTATTGCAACTTTTGGAGTACCTCCTGCCAAGGTTAGTATTATTGAAACAGCAAATTTAGGCAGTGGTTCAGGCACAGCTCAGGATAAACAGTTTAAAAAGACACTTAAAGGGAAAGCTCAAAATTTTGAGGATGCATTTACAAAAGTTATTGGAAGATGCGGTTTTAAAGAAATCTTTCAATATAATGATTTGGATATTGAAGATAAATTGCAGAGGGCAGAAATTGAAAACATCCAGTTAAATAATGGTACAATTACAATTAATGAAGTTAGAACTGGCTATGGTAAAACTCCAGTTCCATGGGGAGACACTCCAATAAATATAGATAGTATAGAAAATGGTTAAAAAAGTAGAACTTACAGGAAATAATCTTAAATATTACAATACTCTTTATAAAGGTATGAAAATTCAAGTAAAAACAATAGAAAATTTTTATAATGAAAATACTGATTCAATACTTGAAAATTTAAACATAATTAAGTTTACAGATGTTCTTAATGAAAAAATAGAACAGGTAATATTGGAACTTAATGATATTGTTTTTTCTAGTTTTTTATCTGCTAAAAAAGAATTTTTAGATAGTATTAAACGAGATATGGTTTTAAGAAAGTCTGATGAAATTGATAGAAAACTTCTGGAACATTATAATACATTAAATGTTAAACGTTTGGCAAATGATGTTCAGGAGAAATTATTTCAGGATATTGTTAGTGAAAAGTCTGAAAACTTTTTTAAAGACTTTCTTGAAGAAACTAAACTTCGCGGTAATCAAACAAGTGAAAATCGTATGATTTTAATTACAAATGATGTTATAAAAAGAAGTTCTACAACAGGACAAATTCAGGGAATGCGTGATTTTGGTTTTACCAGAGTATTTGTAAGACCACACAGTGGAGGAGATGTTTGTAATTTATGTATGGAAGAATATGAAAAAAACCCACACTACATTAATACTATTGAAAAAAAGTATCCAATGCATCCAAACTGTCTATGCACATTAAAAAAAGTCTTTTTAGAAAAACCTACAGATGATCCAGTATCACAAATGAGATATACAAATTTAGTTCATTATTATAGTGAAAACAGTTAAAAAATTATTAAAAATATTATGGTAAAGATTAACAAAAAGTTTAAGGTAACATCACAGTTACCAATACAGAAAAATTTGAAAAAAGATGTTGAATTAAACTCTGATGGAACATTAACACTACGTGGTGTTGCAAGTACCAGTAATCAGGACCTTCATGGTGATATAATAAACACCAACTGCATACAAAAAATGAAAGAAAAAGCATCAAGCTTAAATATCCATGCAGATCACATTTACGATATTGACGATGTAATAGGTGCAGTAACTAATGTAATACCATCAAAAGATGATGAATTAATAATAGAATTCAATATAATACCTTCAGTCGCAACAAAAGTAAAAGAACTCCTAGATACAGGTGTCAAATTAGGACTTAGCATCGGAGGTTCAGTAAAAGAATATAAACAGAATATAAACAGTGATGGAGAAAATATTGGATGGGAAATTTTAGACATTGATTTATATGAAATAAGCCTCACACCACTCCCTGCCAATTGGGACACCTTTGGAACTGTAACAGAACAAGATATTGCCCATGCAAAATGTATAACCGGAGCATGTTCAATAATAAGAAAATCACAAAAAAATTATAATGAAATTATGAACGAAGAAGAATTAACAAAAAGCGAAATAACAGAAGAAACCGTAATCAACATTTTCAATGAAATGGCAGAATCCCTAAAAAGAGAGATAATTGAAAATATTAAAACCAATATTATAGAATCATTAAAATCTGAAATACTGGAAACTGTTGAACTTGAACTTGAAGAATTTAAAGACCAAATAGTAACAGAAGTTCAGGATAAAATAAAAGAAAACAGTCCAGAAGAAGAAACAGACAATCTTTTAGAAGTCAAATCTTTAATAACTGACATCAAATCTCTAATTAAAGAAAACACTATAAAACATGATGAAATTGAAGAAAATGTTAAAAAAAGTGTTGAAAAAGATTTACTTGAAAACTTAGCAGATAACAGACAACCTGAAGCTAAAAAAATAGAGAAAAAACCTTCAGGAAAATCATTAATAGAACAAAGAACAATGAACAGACATGAGCTAGCATCAAAACTCGCTAATGAAAAAAGTTCAAATCCATTTGTAAACATATTACACGAATTACAAGCAGAATAAAAAAACATTTTTTTTCAAAAAATTAATATTTTTCCTATAAATTATGAATACTATACAAGAAGAAGTTAAATCCAAATTCGCAAGCACAGAAGACTTAATGAGACTTACAAAAGCAATGGAATCAACATCCAACATGGATGCAATGACCGTTGTTGATTATGATAAAGAACTACAGAAAAAAGTAGCACACAGAAGCCCATTTTTATCCTACTGTGAACAAAATGGTATTGTAACAAGTGCAGATACCTACAAAGTAGGATACAAAGTTAAAGATCAAAAAACCACAAGTGAATTCATAGCAGAAACAGCATCCATACCGGAACACAAAGATGCGGAATTTAACACAAAAATCGCAACAATGAAAACACTTGTATATCCAATTGAAATATCTGACTTGGCACGTACCAGCATAGACTTAAAAGACCTTCTTGAAGAAGAAATTACAGATGGATTCATGGATATTGCAACAAGTAAAGACAAAGCTCTCCTACAGGGTAAAGGAGGAGATGGAGCATTGGACTTTAAAGGTTTATTCCCATCCATCACTACAAACACAGAAAAAGTAGAAGATAAAGTCACATTACATGATGTTGATGTAATGGCACAAGCAGCAATTGACGCAGGAGGATCACCATCTGCAATTATAACCACTCCTTCCATTGGTAGACAATTAAACAGTATGATAACCGACCGTATGCGCTACCTTGATCAGGATGAATTCATACTTGGACATAATGTAACAATATACCGTGCTCCAAACGGTGCACGCCTACCAATTATTGTCGATCCAAACATAGACACAACAACCGGTGGAGAAAAACTTGCAATAATAGATAACGATAGTCTACGTGTAAGAGAATTATTACCTCCAACAATGCTGGAACTTGCAAAAAATAAATTATCTGACAGTCGTGTTCTTTTCACATGGTTTACATTTTATAATCGGGCTGAATATAAAAATGCAGTATTAACAGATATTACTTCTGATTTAAGTGGTGGTTCATCTCCCTGAAGAGGAAAGTAGTGCTGAGAGTAAAGGCACATTAAACATTAGAATCCAAGACGAGGATTCTAATGGAATATCTGGAGTAAAAGTAAAAATAACAAGTAAAAAAGATAATTCTGAATTAGAATCAACATTATCCGGAACCCTTGGTGGATGTAAAATAGAAAACGTACCTTACGGCCAATACACTGTAAGTTTAAGCATAACACCAACAGGTTACACTGCAGGTACTATTGATGATATTACAATAGATAATGAAAATAATCTATTAAATATCACATTAAACTCAGAATAATACAATAAAACACTCTTTTTTTACTTCTCCATTTTTTTTAAGTATTTTAATTTTATGAAAGATTATAATGAAAAAATAACACAAATTCCAAACAAAAGAGATTTAAAAGAATATACAATACAAAACGAATATTTTAAAAAAATTAGAGAAATTGAAGATAAAAAGGCATGGAAAACATAAAAGAATACTTAAAAACACAAGATATAAACACAGACAACATAACAGACAACACACTAGAACAATTATACAATAAATATCAAAACTACATACTATCTTACACTGGTATAGAACTAGAAAAAATAGACACAATAACAGATATAAGCCTTAAAAAATTCAATTATAAAAATTACCTGATAAAAGAATATCCAATTGATGAAATAATTGAGATAAAAGTAGATAATAATCTAATAAATCCAAATCAATACTTTGTTAACTTAGATAGTGGTATAATACGCTGGAAGGAAAATATAACTGGAAATATACTCACAATCAAATATTTAAAAAGAGCAAAAAAGGAAACATTAAATTTAATAGAAAATTTAATACTTGATTTATTAACTTACAACCTAAAAGAAGATAAAGATATCCAATCAATAAAAGAAGGGGATGTGAGTATAACTTATAATACAAATAACAGCTTATCAAATAATATAAAAGAAAAACTTGAAGATTTAAAAAACTCCCAATACTCTCCAAAAGCACAAATGATAAGATGAAAGACTTATGGCTTATTTTAACAATATAATAATTGAAATTTACACTCCTTACATAAGTAATGACTATGATGTTTACACTGATGAGTATTTAACAAAATATAAAATATTGGATATAATATCTGTAGATTTACAGCCGGTTAGTGCAAAAGATAAAACATTAGATTTTGGAGAAATACAGGAGAATACCTATAAAATTTATACGGATTATCATATTCCGAAAAATGCAATAATAAAAATTGGAAATAAAACATTTTCAGTAACTGGTGAATTACAGAATTATGATCATTTCAAACCAACCACACATAATAAAATTTTAATAACTGAGGAACAAGAACCTCATAAATTATCTGGAGAATAAAATTAACATTGGTTTTAAATATAATAATTGAAACAACACCTGAATTTGACCGTAAAATGAATACTGATTGGGATGAAATCTTATCAGATATTCTTAATGAAGTTTCACAGGAAGCTTATGATTATATAACAAATCCTGGTGTTGGTGTAAAAGGTGGAGCAGAACCTTCTGGCGGAGCACCTGTTGATACAGGAAACCTAATAACAAATCATAAACTAAATCAAACAAGCCAACTTGAAAAAACAATTGATAATAATGTAGACTATGCACAATATGTCATAAATGGTACAAGCACAATCCCACCAAATGACTATCCCCAAAGAACAATAGAATATATTATTAACCAAGGATACATTCAAAAAGCTGTAGAAGATAATGTTAAAAAATTAAACTTGGACTAATGGATAAAATAACCTGCTTTTTTAGAGAAATACTTAAAAATAATATTAAAATGGAAAATGGTGAAACTGTAAAAATAATACCAAAACACTCCCCAGGACTCACACCATGCATAACAATAACAAATACCGGAGGAACAATGATAGAATCCGAAAAACTAATAAATAAAAAAACAAAACTCCCAGAAAACCATCCACTATACGACCAAAACAACCCAAACAAAAAATATCCACAACAATTTAGAAGATCTAAAAATAATACACACATCCTAATTAATATATGGGCAACAAACGAACAAGACAGATACTACATAAACAAACAAATAAAAGAATTAATCTGGATGCTTAAATCAGACCATTATTTATTATGTCCAAATAAAAATAATGAAAATTGTAAAACAACAAACAAACCCTGCCCAATAAACACTATAAACAACCACCACACAATTAAATCCCAATGCCCAAACCCAAAAAAATATAATTACTATAGTCTATTTACAAAATACAATATCATAAGAGGAAGCTTTAAAAACCATCCAGAATACAACCAAGACGAATTACAAAAACACCAACCACTACTTAGAACAATACATGAATTCAACCTAAATTACTACGAATACTGGAACTTAGGAGGAAACATTATAGAAAATATACACATTTATGACTGAAAAAAAGAAAAAATTCACAATACACCAACTAATAGAACAATCAAAAGAAGATAAAATCCTAATAATCGGAGCATTAGCAAACAGCCATATACTAGATGAATACAAAAAAGAAAAAGAAAACATTGAATTAGGAGTAAAAATAAGTCCAAAACTTACACAAAAAGAATTTGAAGAAATAATAGAGAAATTTAAGAAAAAAGAAGTATAAAAAATCATGGTTCAACCTTACATAAATCATATAGAAGGAGATAGTCTTTCAACAAAAGATGATGCTGAATATATACCAATATTTATAGGAAAAACAGACACAGGAACATTTAAAGAACAAATACTAACATTCAACTCATATAATGATGCATGCAAATCAACATCAGCAACAAATCCCGGACTTGGATTAGAACCTGAAAGCATAGATACCAACCCTTTACTTAAAATTATAAAAGATTTTTACACGGAAGGAGAAGGTTTACTAAACTCAGAAGTCACAGTAGGACGGGCATATGCAATAAACATGGGTAAAAACCCAACAGCAGAAGACTATATCAAAGCATCAAATCTAGCACAATCACAACTTGATGCACGTATAGAAGTTTACACAACACTCGACGTACCAGTCATGAAAGCAGTATGGCAAAACCTAATGAAAGTAAATATAAAAGGATACATGAAATATGCGTATTTTGTAGATATTGAAGGTAAAACAGACAATGACTTAATAAAATTAACAAAATACATACAAAATCCAACAGATGAGCAAAAAGACACCTTCATAAACAAATCACGAATAAATATCATAGAAAAACCATTCAGTGGAAAACATATTGCAAAACTATGCTACACAAACTTTGACATTGAACCGGGCTTAGAACCATTCAGAACAGTAAGCATCGGAGAATTCAAAAAAAGAACACAAAAAGAAATGGATGACCTATCTGATGCAGGGATAATATTCGGATTCGACGATTATTTTGGAGAAGAACCAACACCATGTATGAATCTTGCAACAAGTACGGCATGGAGCTTAGATACAAACCTAAGACCACATGACTCACTAAATCATGCAAGAAGAATAGCAGATAAAGTAATAATAGACATACAAAGAATAGCACACAACCAACTAAAACGTAACGAAACAAGTACAAACATAGCACATGTACAATCGGACTGTGACCAAATAATCGATGAAGGAATACATGCAGGATACTTATTATCTGGAAGTAAAGTAACTGTAGAGGAAGATGACGGAGACCCTTACACATTATTAATATATACAAAACTAAAACCTGTAAACAGCACATTATATATTGAACACAGAAGTAATGTAACCTATCCGAATGTAAAAGTAACAGAAATTGAGGATTATTATTCATAAATTATGGCTGCAACTGAAACAAAACAGGAAACATCAGATCAATACTATGACCTTGGAGAAGTAAGAATACGTAAAAAAGATGGAACAAGCAAAGTAGCAATAGTAGGATCTGTAAAAATAGAAAGCAAAATAACACTGGAACGTAAAACAAGCATAAGCTCCTATGAAGGATATGCATGGCAAAAAAGTAGTGAAGAACATACATTCGAATTGGGGGATGTGGAAGACTTAGACTTCTTCAGAGCATTATGGCAAAGCCAAAAATCAGACATGTATGGTTTTACACTAACCTTCTACAATTTCATAGAAGGAGGGGACTATGTGGAAAAAGGAGCACTCTATGGTTGCCAATTAGATTCAGACAGTTTCGAACTATCAGATAAACCAAAACAAACAATAAAAGGAGAAGCACTACGCAGAAAATCATACTAAAATTATGAGCAATAAAGAAATAAACCAATACTTAATAGATGTTAAATTCCCGGAAGAACTTAAAAAAATACCTGAAGAGGAATTAACAGAAGAAGAGCAGAAAATTGCAAACAAAATAAAAAATAAGGAAAAAATATCTGATGATGAATTTGAAACCATAAAAAAAGCTTTAGGTCGTTGGAGAAAAGCAATAAACAAATATGACATAAACAAAATCAATGATGCTCATAATAAAACAGTAGAAGTAATAAAAACAAGTCATCAATTAATAGAAGTTTTAGATGCTGAAGATTATAGGAAACTAACATGCCAACTCCCATATTTTGGAAAAATATTCCAAATGACATTTAAAGTCAAACCTATAACAGATAGTAGAGCATTACAAGCACTAAGCTTAGACTTAGATTTATTTAAAGATTATAATGCTTATGAAAAACGTTTATTTGCAAAAAGTCAATCTGGTCAGAAATTATCAATGGAAGAAGCAAAAATCGTTGAAAAAATCAACGAGCAAATAAATAAAAATGCAGAAGAAAATCAAGACGAATTAATAACAAAATTCTTGGCAAAACAATTAATACTTGAAGATGAAGAGGAAGATAACTTTGAGGAACGATTAATATTTTGGAAAAAATTCCCTCTAAATCAAAGAATTAGTGTTTTTGTTGAAGTAGAAAGATTATTAGGTTTAACTGAAGACGATAACTTCAAATTATTTCCAACTAGCTAATACAATAATTGGAGAAGTATATTTCAGAGTCTCCAAACATTTGGGATGGAGAGTAAGTAAAGTAATAAAACATAAATACGAACCTGACATTAAATTCCTCATACTAAAATATATGAGCATTATAAGACAGGAACAGAAAGAATACAAAGAATTAAAAGAAAAAACAAAAAATTAAAAAAATAAAAGGTTTTCACGACTTATGGCTGGTGTAAGTGCAGATATTATATTAAGATTATTGGCAGAAGATGATGCTTCTTCTACTATAGGTAATCTTAGAAATAATGTGGATGATGTCTCAAGCAGTGCTCGTGCAGGAGGTAATGCATTAGGTGAGTTAAGTCGTGGAATTAATATGGTTGATTCTGTTTTAACCAGTGCTATTGGTTTTGCATCTAGTCGTAATATCTATGATTTAACAATTGGTAATGCAAGTAGTGCTGAAACAGGTAAAGTTTTACTTAAAAATATTCTTGATGATGCTGAAGCTAATTATGAAAGTGTTTATAGACATTTAGATGAATTAACTAATAGCAGTCTTATTAGTTTGAATGAAATGATGCCTGCTATGGCTAACTTTAAAGCTGCAACAGGTATTGCTGATAGTCAATTAGAACATACATCTAATACTATGGCTAATTTTGGTCAATATGTTCTTGCAAGTACTGGTTCTACTGCAAGAGCTGAAAAAGCTATGAACGATTTAAGTAAAGGTCTTCATGGTGCTTTCGCATCACTTGATCAGTACAAATTAACTGAAGAATCTTTAAGAAGTACTGGTTATTGGAATGGTGAAGCTGATGATGTTGAAGGTTTCCTCAATGCTGTTGATGCAGTTATTGGTGATACTCATGAGTTAATGCAGACTAATGAAGGAGTGGATGCTTTACTTTCTAAAACTTTTAGTCGTGAAGGTAAAACTATTGGTAATGAATTAATACCTTACTTAAAAGATGCTAAATTAGCTTTCATTGAATGGAATGAGTCTGCTGGAGGTTTTCCTGCAAAGGTTTTAATTGGTGTTAATATGGCATTATCAGGTATTGCCTCTACATTGGGAACTATTAACACAACTCTTGGAGGTATTCAACAATTAAAACAAGCATGGACTGATATATCTGGAGTTTTATCAAAGGTTAAGGATAAAATAACTGGTATTAACACTTCTACTGTTCCAACTGGTAAAAGTGAAGGTGGCAGTACTGGAATTGATTTGCCAAATAGTGACTCTAAAACTAAAGGTGGTGGTGGAGTTGCAGGAGATATTGAAAAAACTGGTGATGTTGCAGATGATGTGGAAGAGGCTGGTGAGAAGTTTAACAAAGCAGATCATGTTAATAAGTTAAAAAATATTGTGATGAAATTTGTTAAAGCTGCGGTTATAATTGCAGGTATTTTTTTACTTATTGCTGAAGTTCTTGTTTTTGTTTGGATGGAAATGGCAATAATATCTGAGATTGGGAAAACATATAATGCAAATAAAGGCAACATTGAATCGGGTATTCAAGGAATGATTGCTATTGCTCCTGTTTTAATTCTCGTAGGTGCTGGTGTTACTTTACTGGTTGTTGCATTAGATAAACTTAATGTTAGTGCAAGTTCTATTATTAATGGAGGCATATCTGCAGCTACTGGTATTGCAGTAGTTTTTGCTTTAATTAGTGAAGTTTTACTTTTAATGATTGGTCCAATTCTTTCATTAGCAGCTACTGGTGCAGTTTATCAATCAATGTCTGGTCAAGTTCAGGCAGGTGCTCAGGCTGTTCAAATAGTTTCTAATGTTTTAATGTTGCTGGCTCCATTTTTACCATTGTTTGCTGTGGCTGTTTTACTTGTTGCTACTGGTGTTGGTGCTGTTATGATGGCAATTGTTGGAGGTATTGCTATTGCTTTAATGATGACTATGTTATCAGCATTTATTTTAGGCATGGTTGCTCCTTTATTAAGTGTAGCAGCATTGGGTGTTGTTGCAGGTCAACTTCAAGGGGTTGAAGAAGGAACTCGTGCTATACATCAGGTTGCTGATGCTTTGAAAGCTGTTGAAAGTGCTGCAAGTTCAATGGTTGGAATTACATTTAATAATCTTAAAAGTTGGATAGCTTCAGGTTTCAAATCATCAAAAGATCAATTACTGGAATTAGTAGCTCCCGGAGGAATAATAACAGGAATTAAAGATTTTATTCTTAAGTTCAACACAGTATCTAAAGGTATGCAACAGGTTAATCCTACAAATCTTCAAGGTTTAACTCAAGCAGCAAATGCAATGAACCTTATTATTAGCGCTATTCGTATGGTTCAATCCTCACTTTTAGGTATTGGTGGTGTTGGTGGCGGAATTACTAATACTATAGGTACTGCTATAACAAGTGCATTATTAACTCCAATGTTAAACCAGATTAAAACTACTGCTCAAAGTTTAGCTAGTTTTAATAATAGTATTTCAGGCTTAAATGTTCAACAGTTAGATACAACAAAAATTCAAGCATTAGTACAAACTGGTCAAGCTATTGTACGTATAAAATCTACAATTGATAATGTTAAAAATGCTGTTGCAAGTATTGGTCAAGCAGGCGGAGCAGCAGCTGCAAATAATGGAATTGGAGGTATGGTATCTAGTGCACTGGGAGGTAATAATAGTTTAAAACCAGCACTACAACAACTCCTTAATGCAGTAGATGATATTGTATGGTTTAACCAACAACTAGCAAGTAAAACAGGAACTGCAAACAATCAGGGAAATAATATGCAAGGAACTGCAAGTGCAGTAACACAAATAAGCAACACAATAAAACAAATTAGCAGTTTACTCGCTGGATCTATAGGTAAAATGCGTAATGGCGGGGTCAATATTGGAAGAAATATAAGTGCAGGTATACGTACTGGAATTAGTAATATTGGAATGCTTATAAATCCAATAATAAATAATGCATTAAATAAATTTGTTACAAATTCCAGAACTAAAGGTCAACAAGCAGGAAACGCCCTAAAAACATCATATACAAATGCAATAAAAGGTTTAAAAACTGTAACTCAAAACGAAATAAACTATGCATTGCAGACATTAAACAATGCAATACCAAGATTTGCAGCAGCAGGAGCAGCACTAGGTAAAGCTGCAAGTGACGCATACCAAAGAGAGGGTATACAACAACAATCTCCTGGACGTATTGCAAGAACAACAGCCCGTGAAATCACATACACATTAGATTTCTTATCACAAGGGCAAAACTCAATGTACAATGCAGGTAAAAACTTAGGAAATGCACTAAGCTCAGGATTTGGAAATCCAGGACTTAAAGTAAAAAACACAATAAGTGATATTAACAGTAATATTGCAAACATCAACTCATTCGACACACTGGGAGATATAGAAACAATACAGGATACTGGTGAAAACTACATCAACACAACAGGAAACACCAATACAACAATAATCAACGTATCACCAGGGGCAGTTCCAGTCGATGCAAGAAACATGACTCAAAAAGAATCTCAACAAATAATGATACAGGCATTTGAATCACTACAAAACATTGGAGATGTAAGAACAGTATGATAACACGAAAATGGGAATATCAACCAATAGCATACAAAAACCAGGACATTGAAATAAACGGATATCCAATGTATGCAGAAACCATCTCCGGATCAGAACCATTCATTAGAAGAGAATGGTCAGAAAAACACATAATGAATGGTACAATACAAATAAGCAAAGGACAATTCGTACCAAGACAATACACCTTCAAAACATCACTATTCATAACTCCTGAAAAAATAAACATACATGATGAAATATTAAGAAGCATGGTTATTGAACCTGCAGAAATAATATGTCCTGCAATGGGAGAACCATTCAAAGCTATGGTTTCAATAAAAAAAGACTACACAGAATCAACACCCGAAAGCCTATCATTAGAATTCACAATAAAAGAAATCCCAAATATAACCTCAGACATCACACAATCTCCAATCTACGAAGGAATAGAAGAAAGTATGGTAATAGAAGAATACACAGAAAAAAACCAAAAAATCATAGAAGATTCAATAAATAAAGGAAATATAGATAAAACACAAGGAGAAACAAAAACACAAACAGAAACAATACAAATAGAACTCGGAGAAACATTAACTGATGGAAAATCAACAACAGAAAACAGAAACCTCAACATCCAAACAAAAAACTAACAACCTACTATCACAAGATATTCTAAGACCAAAACAAGCAAACACAAGAATACATCAACTGGATATTTATGAAACAGATGAAGAAAACTTCCAGCCATACAAATCAGGAGAAACAAACTTAGGCCTAAAAGAAAACTCAAATGATGATAATACAGAAACCATAACAGAAGATGAAGAAGATTCAGAATCATTCAAACTCCACCAAGGAGAAATAAAGAAAACATACCTATACAACCAATTATACGAACTAAACTTTAACAGAGACTATGAAAACCCCACAGGACAAGGAAAAACAAAACTAAAATACACAAAAGAAGATTTAGAAAAGTTCTATAAAGGCCAAAGACTACTTTTAAAATGCGGAAGAGAAAATGAAAAACAAAAATACACAAAAGAAGAAATAAATTCACTAATAGATGCAAGAGAAAAAGAACTAACACAACAACTCATAGAACGAAAGAAAAGACTCATAACACAACACAAAGAAACAGAAACAAAAACAAAATCAGATATAGAAAAAGAAAAACAATCATCCACATCTAAAACTCCAGATTTCAACTCAAAAACAACAATATATATTGTAAATAATAACGACACTGAAGAGGAAATAAAAGAAAAACAGGCATTAAATAAAAAAGGTGTAGAAACAAGCACTCCAACAGAAGAAGAGAAAAAACAAATAAAAAAACTGGCAAAAGAAGAGGTAATACAAGAAATAACAGGTCTGGAACATAGTATTTTAGGTTGGATAGTTGAAGAAAACATCTCTGGAGATGGAATCGACTTAAACATAAACGATTATGGAAAACTACTGGAACAAAAAGATAAATTAACATATGAAAATATGTACCGTAGCAAAATCCTTGAAGAAGTAATAAAAACAGCAGGATTAATTCCAATAATAGATTTCACAAACCTCCAAGATGATGTTATAAGCTGGACAAGTGTAAGCTCAAACAACGACAATGAAAACGTAAACAGCAGTAAACAATTTAATGAATGTTCACAAGACGTTCCAATGTGCAATGCACTAAAAACAAATGTAGCAGGTTACGGTAAAATTCCTGCAAATATTACTCCTGAAATGTATGCAAGTATAGGTAAATCATCAGCACCATATGCTTCTGAAGTTAAAGGTAAAAATGCAAAAGAAGTATGGAACATTTGTAAAAAAGGTTTAAAATACTGTAAATATGAATGTAACCGTGATAAGTGTGCAACAGATTCATATAAGAAAAAATCAAATCCTGGTCTAAATTGTGGGGACAGTGCACGATATTTAAAATGCTGTATGGATGTTGCAGGAATACCCTGTATAATTATTCATACTCCTGGTCACTTTTATAATGCAGTTAAATACAATGGAAAATGGGTTACAGCAGATTTATGCTATGTAAATAATTCTCGTGGAACAAATCAGTTAATGAATTAAAAAAATAGTTTAAAAAAAACGTGTTTAAGGAGCATACATAAACATATGCTCCCAATGTTGTTCTGTGTCTTGTATTGTTAATTTTCTACTTAATATTTAAGTTCAAATTTTACTGTTGTGTGAGTAGGAATACTCACAATTATATTATATCTAAATTATACTTATTTAAATCTTATGGGAGAGTTTTTACTGTGGTTAATGGAATGTCCATATCAAATGAAGAATTAAAAGGAATACTAAAAGCACATGTTGACGAAAGTCAGTGGGAATATAATAACTGGGATTTAATAATAAAACGTGCAAATGAAACAAATGAATTCTATAAAGAATTCGGTACATGTTACAAGTTTTATCTTTATGGCTTTGATTTAATTTTAAAAAATAATGGGGCCTATGTACAGGCAGAACCACACATTTAAAATAAATTTAATATGGCAAACAATACAATAACAGTAACCCAAAAACCTTCATGTGCATGTCACTGTGGAGAATACAAAGAATATACAAAAACTTATAAAAATTACTGTCCAAGATGTAAGAAATCAGGACTTCTTGCAGACTCCCCAAAACGAACAGTAGGTCCCGAAGGAGAAATAAGTTGCAACACAGCAAACGGAGGATGTGGAGCAGATTATTGTGGAGTATGTGGTGGAGAAAAAACAGGAATGGTTAATGGAGTTAAATCCTGCAGTAAAGAAGAATGGAAACTAACACCTGCAGATGAAGACACTGAAGACAATACAAGTGAAACAGAATCTTCAAGTTCCTATGATGATATGATAAAAGATTTATTAAAACCTCTTGATGGTGAAGTAGAATACAAAATCCGTGAAAATAGAGTTTATATTAATAAAATTCCAAATCCCGAAGACTCATGCAAACTCTGGATACGAGAAGGAATTAATATTACAAGCGACGGGATAAATATCAGCGATTATAATCCAGACACTCCAAACTTTTTCCTAATATCTTATGGTGAAAATTATGATAAACATTTTGTAATAAAAATCCCAAAGCTTATTGAACGTTTCGGAGTTAAAATTAAAGAAGTTAACGCAGTAAAAAAGGTTTTAAAATGGACATTAGAAGAAACATCAAGTACTGAAAACACAGACACTGAAGAAGAAAACACTGAATAAGAGTTTATGGCAACAAAAACAGCACCTTCAAGTAGCAATCCCTACATGTATTATGTTCTCACAAAAAACGGGATTGAAGTAAGATATAGAAGATCCGGAAACTTTGCATATTTACTGCCTAAAGGAAGCACAGCCTATAAAAATGCTTTAAAAAAACGTTATACCAATGTTTATAATAGTGAATATGGTAACAGTTCAACAAATAACAGTACAAATAATACAGGGAACGAATCTATAAATGAAACAAACACACAATCTTCAAATATTTCTGAGAAAAAATGGGTTCAGAAAACAGTTGAAGAACCAATAACAAACTATGAAGATGCAGTGAAATTCGCTAAATTAGAAGTTAATAAAGCCCGAAGAGATAATGGACATTCTTTAGAATGTAAAGTCTTAGGATCCAATAAATTTAAAGAAGGTGAATGGGCTTTAGTTCAAATTCCCAGTTTCGATATTAATGATTATATGTATATAACAAAAGTAGACCATAGTTTATCTTCTAATGATGAATGGATAACTGCTTTAACACTATTGGACTATCCACCATCTTTTGGTTCCGGTGAATCTAATAAAATCGAAGAAGAAACAAATGATGAAGAAGTTAACGGGTCTGATTTAACAAGTAATGACACTACAAATGCTACAAGTTCCAATACTGCTTCTAGTGGAAGTTCAATGTCTGCTTCATCTTCACGATCTTCTAGAAGAAGCAGTAAATCACGTATTAATTCAAGTTATACTGGAACATCTACTACATCAGGTAATTTTACTGGTGGAACTGCTACAAATATCACAGGCACATCTAAAACAAAATCAACAGGTATTAATTTGGGGGGAGTTTTTAGTTGGGTTGTAAACTCTCTTAAAAAAGCAATAAAATAAAATTTGAATATGGATAATAGTCAAAATATAACTGTAACAAGAAATAGGGGAATAAAAGCATTAAAAAATCTAATTGAAGATGTTGCAAATGAAAATAAAGATTCTGATAATAAGAAATTTAATGATTTAAGATTACGTCTTGGAGAAGTTGTGAAATTTTATCCAGGTATTGATAAAGTTCTAGTTAAATTTGGAGATAACACACAGAAAAGATGCTTTGTATTACATACTGTAGTAAGTAATGAAATTAATATTTCCTGGACACCCATAGGTTATAATAGTTGGGATTCTGATTTTGAAGAACCTTGTATTATCCCTTTAAACAAGTTTAATGCAATGGTTTTAAGTATTAATGGTTTTAATGAAGACTGTGTTATAGGTTATGTTAGCAGAGACAAACAGGAAATAATACCTAATGCAAATACTGGAGAACTCCTATTACAATATTATGACACATCAATTAAGTTAATGCAGAACGGTATTGTTATAAATAGTGAAAAAATTATTGTTAATGGTAAACCTTTAGATATTTTTGTATCAGATAGTGTTAATCAACAAAATTACACACAAAATGAATTAGATAATGTTTTAACAGATTTTGAGGATAGAATTGTAAATTTAGAAGAAACTTATGATGAATAAACTTGTTGATGAGGTTGATTATAAATATAGTACTTTAGGCAGGGATATTGGAATTTACCGTCGGGATAAAGGCAATATTAATCATTTGTATCATAATTTACATAATGATTCGTTAGATGGTCGTTGGGATAGATTATGTGATAAAGGAGATTTTATTCAAGTTAAAGGAGATAAAGCAGTTTATAATGCTATTACACTAAGTATTTTAACAGCATTTAATGAGTTATCAAATAAAGGTTTATCTACATTTAAAGATTTTGGTAATAAGTCTTATGAACTTTTAAAGGAAAATAAGAATCGTTTAACATTATTTAAATTAGAATCTTATTTTATTAACTGTATTGAAAGTATTCGTCGTGTGGATAGTGTTATTGAATTTAATATTTCTGAATTTGATGTTTATAGTTTTGATGTGAATTTCACAGTTTTAACAATTGAAAACACTATTGTTTCAGGTGGCTTGAATTTTAATAATGATAAATTTTTATCACATTGTTTTATGAGTTTAAATGTTTCATCTGATTTAATTTTACCTGAAGCATCATGTAAAGTTACAGTTGGATTATTTAATAGTAGAAATAATGGACTTGCAAGTAAACTAATACGACTATACGTAGATGATATTCAATATGACTATGGACTTACAGATGAAGAGGGAGAAATTTCATTTTATATTCCACCAGTTGAATTTAACAAAACCAAAATATATACCTTAAAAACTATTTTTGAAGGAGATGGAGATTTTTATCCCATAGAATCAAGTAGAGATATTGTAAGCACACAATTCAGATTTTTAGTTGAAGAAGGTATGTTACGTCTAATGTATAATTCAGCAACAGATGTTCCAAACTTTAAACTGGAAGATAATCATTTGTATGTTAAAAATGAAGACGATGAGTATATGATAAGTGATAAACTACTGTTTATTAATATGTGAATTTTTATGGAATGGCAAGATTTAGGTCAAGTTAAAGGGGATCCAGGTTTAGATGGTGTTAGCTTAGACTTTATCTGGGATGGAACTAAACTGGGAGTTAAAAAAGAAACAGATGAAGAATACCAATTTGTAGACTTACAGGCACCATCAAATATAACAGAATCAGAAGTACAAGAATTATTAGCAAACCTAAGAATAAAAGATATAGTTAAAATTGTTGATGAACTTCCGGATACTGGTGTTGAAAATGTAATATATCTTAGAGCTAAAAAAGACAACAATTCAATAGGATTTTTCGCATTACAATCAAGTTTGGATGAAACAAATGACATCCTAGAAAATATATTAAATGATATTGAATCAAACACACTACTAAATATTATTTGTGTTGTTGAAAGCCTACCAGATAATGGTATCCCAAACACACTATATTTTATCCCGACTGGAGAAAATCAATACAATATATATGTTTATATTAATGAATTATGGGTTAAATTAAACCAAAATGATAATTTAACAGAATATGCAGTTAATGATTTAATAGAAGAGAAATTAAACGAACGAAATTATAATATAGTTGATAATTTACCAGAAACTGGTTTAGAAAATACATTATACTTTGTAAAATAACGGAGATTAAATAAAAAAGATTATGGTTAATGAAAAATACAATATTTACGCCTATTTAAATAATGAATGGGTTAAAATAAACGAAGATATTGACAGTTACACAAAAAGTGAAACAGACACACTTATTGCAGCAAAAGCGGATGCTAATGGAGTATATACAAAAACAGAAATTAATCAGCTTTTAGCAAATAAGGCAGATACAGCAACTACTTACACAAAAACTGAAGTAGACGCACTTGTTGAAGGAGCATTTGACGAAAATTCATATTATACAAAAACAAGTATTGACAGTTTACTTGCAAATAAAGCAGACTCAAGCACAGTATCAACATTATCTACACAAGTAAATACCAATACATCCGATATAAGCACAATACAATCCACACTATCAAACAAAGCAGATACAGCAACTACTTACACAAAAACCGAAGTAGATAACGCTATAACTACAGCATTTACAAATGCAGATATTTATAGAGTTGTAAATGAACTCCCAACAGAAAATATCGCATCCAATAAATTCTACTTAGTTCCTAATACTAAAAACGCTTCACAAAATAGATATGATATTTATATTCGAGTAAGTAATGACTGGGAAAAAGTAGATAGTATTGAATTGGACATTAGTCAATTCGCATCTGCAAGTGATATGAGTACTGCTCAAAGCAACATCGAAAGCTTACAAACAACAGTATCAAATAAAGCAAATAGTAATGATGTTTACACAAAAACACAAACAGACAACCTATTAACCAATAAAGCAGACACCAGTACAACTTACACTAAAACTGAAACAGACAACTTATTAAATAATAAAGCCAATACCAGCACTACATATTCTAAAACAGAAACTGATACTGCAATAAGTACTGCAATAACAAATCATGGTGCAGTAATTCAGGTTAATCAATTACCTGCAACTGGAGATGTATCTAAAATATACATGGTACCAGTTTCAGCATCTAATAATGACTAATCTCATTATTTAATATATTATTTTTTTTTAAGGAGGATTATGCCAGTTACAAATAACTTTTTTGTTTATGTAAATGACGATTGGAAACAAGTTAATTCAGATTTTACAGGTGAAATAAACTACTTACAAGAGCTAATACTTTTAATAAACAATAAAATAGACTCATTATCTAACAGTATTGAAAGTATAAATGATTATACAGTAATTAAGGAAAAACTAATAAAAACACTAAAAGACAAATTACAATACTATTTATATAATTATACATTCCCTAATGATGCTTATAAGTTAGCACAATTAGTAAGTATGGTAATTGATAATAAAGATTCTGTTTACAGTTATTATATTGATAATGTTAATGGTTCTGATGAAAATACGGGTGCAAGCATATTTGAACCAAGAAAAACATTACCTAAAATTGCAGATGAAAACCGTAAAAAGAATTCAGGTTATCAGATAAGACTTATGGACAGTCCAATACCATATAATATTGAAGATTTAAAATTTGATGATATTGGAGATTATGCAGGTGGAATAACATTCTATGGTAATTATCAGGATATAAGCAAAGTCCAAATAACATCAAAAACAACAGACTACACAGAACTGGTATATAATGGTGGAGGTATTGGATTTAAAAACTGCACATTTACAGGAAACACATACATACAAACCAATTACATAGGATTTAACGCAATAAACATTACAGGTAATGTAAATTTAGATTATATTGATGGAGAAAGTTCACGCAATGAAAAAACTCTCACAATATCTAAACCAGGAATATCATTATCAAATTATATTTTAACAGATGAATATCAAGATTTAGTATCAAAAATTAATTTTGAAGAAGGAGATTTCAATATTCTAACTACTGGTGGAGAATACTTTAGTTACGCACCACAAGGACTTTATGGCGGTTATAATGATATGGCACCATTACCAACTAATCAAAATATTTCTAACCTTGAAGAGTTAATGGTATTTGTAAATTATTTACAAAATGTTTTAGATAGTAATAATCCAAATCTTACAACTCTAATTAATAATATTCCTATTGCAACACCTAGTGTAGAAGATCCATCAAGCCGTAACCTAAGGGTAATACTGGATAAATATGTTTCTAGTGAAACAATATATTCCTATTATAATGCACCAATAAAAATGTATAATTATGATACAAATGAATTATTGGCTGAAACAACTTTATTTAAATACTCTAATATTGCATTATCCTCACCAACAAATGTTAAAATAAATATTGGAAATTTCTTTGAATTTATATATCCATTCACTATGACTACAACAGTTTCTAAAGCTGATCTTAGAACATCATTAAATACTAATAAAATTGAAGGTGGAGATTTACCTTCAACACTAATGACAAATAATGCTACATTAAACGATGGAGGTAAATGGAATTATACTTTGCCTGGTAGCAACTATGAACTAACAATTAAAGGAATGAGATTCTATGCATCTGCTACAGACTCCGCAGAATATAGAATAGGATATGATAATACCAACTCCAATCCACAACATTACATACAAATATTATGTAATAATGGAAAAATAATCTTCAATGAAATTAATGGAGAGGCAGTAAATGAATTAGTATCCTATGATTTATCATCATATACAGTTTCAAAAAATGTTGATTTAGTATTTACTCATAATACTAATGGAGAAATTAGTATCAAATTTGGAGCTAATGATAAATACACTACAACACTTAATAGTGCTTTAATAAATCCTATTTGGTATATTAATATTCCATCTAAAAATTCATATATTCGCTGTATAGCATATAACGGTATTGAGATAGTGGAATATCCAATACCAACATAAAATACTCTTTTTTTATGGTTGAAAAAACAGATTATGATAGTTTTATTTACTTAAACGGTGAATATCAAAGATTAAATAATAGTCAAGTTATTGTAAATACTGCAGATTTAGAAGAATATTATACAAAAGAAGATATAGATTCCTATTTATCATCTAAAGCAGACAAAAGTGAAATACCTGAAGATTATGTTTCAACAAATCAATTAAATGAAGCATTATCTAATATTAACTTCACATTTGATTTATGCAAAATCGTTACAACACTCCCAAATACAGATATTGAAACAGATAAATTATATCTAGTTCCTAATTCTATTGAAAATGATAAAAACAAGTATGATATTTATATCTACGTCAACGGATGGGAACGAATCGATGCAATAGAATTAGATCTAACAGAATATGTTAAAACTAATGAAGTTTACAGTAAAAATGAAATAGACTCTTTAATTGGTGATATAAGCACATATTTGGGAGAATAATAATGTCATTGGAAAATCAATTACACACCTTAAGAGATTTGCTTAAAACAAAAATAGAATCTAAATTTAAAACAACAACCACATCAACAGATATTTTAAATTTAATTGAAGAATTAAACTCACTAATCTATTCAAAATTTTCAAATGCCCACATTATAACTAAACCCGCTATAATTCAACTAACTATTAGTGAAAAAATATATACGGCTGCAAAATACTTAGAAACAGTTTTATTAGAAGCTAATGTTAATTGTAACATGAAAAATGGTTTCACTACACTAATTGGAAAAATAGATGATATTATAATTCCTAAGAAAAACAGTACAGTTAGTTTAAATTTAAACCCAAGCACAATAACTTATGAAGGAAGCACAACTGCAAGTGCATCAGGTTATGGAACCATCAAAATAGGAACAACAAATGGTGGAAGTCAAATAGCAACAGGTAATGGAAGTGCAAGCGGAACATACACACCACCAAGTGCAGGAAATAAAACAATCTACGCAACAAGCTCCGGAAACAGCACATATAATGGGGCAAGCAACAGTAAAACACTAACAGTAAATAAAGCAAACAGCAGCACAAGTATAGGGCTATCAAGCACAAGTATTAATATTGGAGACAGTGTAACAATAACCGTATATGGTACAGGAACACTAAAAATAGGTACAAGCTCAGGAGCATCAGATATTGGAACCCTAACAAGTAGTGGAGCAACACTAAAATACACACCAACCACTATAGGAACAAAAACCATCTACATAACAAGCACAGGAGACAGTAACTATAATGGAGCAAGCAATAGCAGAACACTAACAGTAAACAAAATAAGCACTAAATTTACAAATGCAAGCACCAGTGTAAGCAAAGGAGGAAGCTTCACAGTATACTTAAAAGATACTAACAACAATACACTATCGGGTCAACACGTATCAATAACAGCAAAAGGAACACCACAGGGAAGCACCACAGAATATACAAAAACATATGACGTAACAAGTGACACAAATGGAAAACTAAGCGTAGACCTAAACCTAAGCTGGGGAAATACCACAATAAACTTCTCATGCTCATATTCAGGAACAGATACCAAATACAAAAGCTGTACAGGAACATATAACATAACATACACAAGTTAAAAAAACAAATGGTTAATACAATAAACTTTAAAAAAAGAACCTATGATGATATATTCCTATCACTTTTAATAGATGGATATAAAGAAGGTCTTTTAAGCACAGATGCAAACTTCTTAGACTACATACAAAATACAGAAGATATAGAAAACATACTAATACTGGACTACAGTATCATAGCATACCAATTAAGCATATTCTACGAAGATGCAGAAAAAATCTATCAAAGCAAAGATTTAAACCTGGCAACAGGAATAGATCTTGACAACATTGGAAAAGAAAAAGGAATAACACGACCTAACGCAACATATCCAGAAACATTAGTAACATTCTACAGAAAAACAGAAGGAAACAATGAAATAATAATACCAAAAGGAACAAGAATAGGAAACTACACAACAGACAGCCCAATATACCAAACATTAGAAACCAAATCAATACCTGCAATAAAAAACGAAGATAACTTCACAATAGATGGACAATCATATCCCTACGTACAGATAAACACACGATGCCAAACATCAGGATATGACGGAAGAATAAACACAGGAGAACTAACAGAAATAATAGATAACTTCACAGGAAGAGACTCCGTATACTGTATAAACACAAAAGGATCAAGCGGAGGAAGACCCTCATACAATGATGAAAAATACAGAGAATTACTCAAAAAATGGGCTAAAATATTTCAAAGAGGAAACCTCGAATGTTACATCAACTACTTAGAAAGAGTAGATGGACTTGACAGTTACTTTTTAATACCACGATGGAACTATCCAGGCACAATAAAAATCGTAGTAAGCCCACCAACAAAAGAACTAATAGGAAGAATACAAGAAGATTGTGAAAACACAATCGGACTATGTAAAGAAGCAGTAACAGTAGTAGGGGCAAAAGAAAAGAAAATCACAATAAACTGTGTATGTAATGTGGATATTGATGAAATAATACCATACTCTCAAGTTCAAAAAGACAATATCTCAGAAAGAGTAAAATATGCAATATATGAATATATAATGGGATATGATGACAATATAGAAAATATTCACTACTCTGGACTTCTTATTGGTCAAGATTTCATACCTTATAAATGTGGAGTCTATGTTGGAGATAAAATAAGTGAAATTAAGGATGTTACATTTTTAAATAATACATTACCTTATGAAACAGACACATCTGGTAAGGTAATTTATAATCCGGCTAATAATATTCCTATTGATTCTGAAGAGATTGCAACTGTTAGTTTAGAAGACATTTATGTTACTGTCCAATAGTTATTTATATTATTAAGATAAAATTCTTATTTGTTGATGGGAGTGTTTGCATATATATCACCTTATTTTTAGCGTATTTGAAACATGTTCCATCAATAAAATATTATTAGGGGTTTTAATCTGTGGGAATAAGGATTATATTATTATAATTTTAATAATTATTGTTATTTTATGTAGTATTACTTTATTATCTATTAATGGAGTTTTTAATGGAGATAACAATATTAATTCAACTAATATAACTAATTCAACTAATTCTACAGTCAATGCAACAAATATAACAAATACAAGTACAAGTACTCACACTCAAACTAGTAGTAATCATAGATCTTCTAGTAGTTCAAATTCTAATAGTTATGATTCTGATGATCCGTTAAGTGTTAGGGGAATGCCAGATGAGAATTATATGAGAGATCAACCTACTCGTGAGGTTAATGGGCATCGTTACAAATTGATTTATGATGATAATGGGCATCCAAGTTATTGGTATCCAATGAATTAATATTTATAAAAATTTTAATGAGAACGTTACAAGAGAAATTACTTAATTATTATCCTAATTTTTTAACTAAACTTCCTGATAGTGTTCAGTATAGGTTTGTTAAGACAATTAGGAATAGTTTACTTCCAATTTATCAAACTTTAAAGATTTTAAGTTTACAGGAGAATTTAGATAGACCTATTCAAATTTGGAAAGAACAGAATAAACCTAGAGTTTATAATTTGCATTTTAATGTTTTATTGGAAAATATTGAAACTGTTGAAATTTATAGGGAGAATTTGAATAGTGTTGAAGATGATTTGTTAGAGGCTTTTCATTATACATTTGATGAATGTAAGTCTGATTTTTATCATGTTTTAAGGGATATTCACACTGATAATAATGAAATAATTCCAAATTCCAGATATTACATATACGTTAAGACATATGATGAGTATGAATTTTACAAGGGCTTTCCAGAAAATGATTATAAAGTCGAGGATTATCTAAAGATATATGAAAACATTAATTTTGATGGAACCTACAGTTTAGAATTTAAAACCATTGCATTATCCAATATCTACAGGGTTGAAATTGAAACATATAAGAAAAACAGTAAAAACATACTTGAATTATCAGATGTTACAAATGAAAAATTCACAGAACTTAAACAATCCTACTCAAAAAAGTTTCAAAAAATCTTAAAAGAAGATTTACTTCAAAATAAATATGTATTTAAAGTTTACACATGTGAAAATAAAATAGATTCAAATATTATCAACCCACAGGTTTACAGTATAAGTTTATCTAGAAATAAAGTTGAAGAAGATATTTTTAGTCATGATTATGCTTTAGATATTATCGGATCAAGACTTAACTTCCCAAGATCTAAATTTAACCTATACTCTGGAGAAGGAACTAATTATGATATTAATTCCGATTCAGAATATATAAAATTCTATAAAAACACAGAACCTGCTTTTAATAATAAATATACTGAGGATGATTATCATTATAGTAAACGTATGAAATTTTACTGTGAAAATATCCAACCACAAATAGCAGACTCAAGTATTGGAGAAAATGTACTGGAGTTCACACCCCACAGAAAAAACACTAAAATCAACAATCCCTTAGAACTGCCCCAATTGGAAATATACAAATATTGGGGAATAATACCTGAAATAATTAACAGAGACAAGTATATAGTTAAACAAAATACTGACACTATGCGTGGAGTACTTTGTGGAGTGGGAGATGAAGGTATTAAAGTTCCAACAAAAATTGAACTTAAAAAAACCCCAAAACTAACAATAGGTATTGAATCTAAACTTACAGCAATAGTACAAGCAACAGATACATGTGAAATTGTAAATAAAGGAAATGTACTATTTAAAATAAAACAAGGAACCGAAATACTAACAAAAAAAGTTAAAATAGAAAATTATCAGGCAGTACTAAATTACACACCTAAAAACTTTGGAAATTTAACAATAGAATTAACATATCAAGGTACAGGGAAATACAAAAGAAGTAAAAAAATATATAGTGATAATGAAGCAATATTTGTAAACCGTGTTCCAGTAAAAATCTACGCATCAAATGTAAGAACAATTAAAGAAAAACCATTCATTTTAGCAACTCATCTTGTAAGCACAAGAGACAATGATGAAAAAATTAACGGAAATGTATACTTTAAAATACAAGATATAAAAACTACAGAAACCTACAATATTAGTTATGCGCCGGAAGGATATCTTAATGACTATAAAAATGAAGTTAAACATTTAGAACCACAACTACTCATAAATCTAATTCCAGTAGGCGATTATACAGTAAGTGCATATTACTCAGGATCAGATACATTCGAACCAAACACTACAAATTTCAAACTAAAAATAACAGAAGAAGAAGGAGATACATATATTCACTCCATATTCATACCTCCTAAACATATAAGCTGCAAACTATACAACAATGATGGTGTAGCATTAAACAATAAAGAAATAAAACTAAAATACAAAAATGTTACATTAGATACAATAAAAACACAAAAAACACATTACACACCATTCACCAACACTGCAATAATTCCAGAAAACCTTGGGGATTTAGAATTAACATTTTATGGGGATGACGAATATAAACCAACAAACTATAAAATACCAATATTCGAACCATTCACACTAGAAAACACAATAATACTAATCAATAATGAAATTAATTGTCTAAAAGATAAAAATAACATTCTAAATGCAATATTATACAGTAAACAAGGACAATTACTAAAAAATCAAAATCTAAAATGGTTTATAGATAATGAAATCTATGAAACAACAACCGATAATAATGGAGTTGCAACACTAAACTACACACCAACAACACTTGGAGAATACACATTAAACATACAATACCTTGGTGAAAACTTAAGATACTATCCAACGGAAGCAAACTCAAAAATAAATGTAATAGACACACTAAAAACAAACTTAACAGTCAATACAAATACTGTTTATGTTGATGGTGAAATGATAGTAACACTAACTGATGAAAACCAAGAAAAAATACCAAACCAAACAATATACTTAAAAAACACCACAAAAACAGATTCCACATATAATGAAATATTCGCAAGCTCAAAAACCAACACTCTGGGACAGGCAACAATAAAATTCAACATGTCACCAAGAACAAATAAACAAATACAAATAATATTTGAAGGTGATGAATACTATCAAAGCTCAAAATTAGATATTGAAGACTTCACAGTAAAAAAACACCCATTAAATATAAGTTCAACACCACTAAGAGGCAGTGAAATAATATACTCAGATGCAATGTGTGTTAAAACAACTGTAAGAGATGGAGATACATTAGAACCATTAGAAAATATTCCAGTATACTGGCACTTCACAAGAATAAATACTGGAGCAAATGAAAGAATCGGACCAATACTTACAAACAAACAGGGAATAGCAGAACATAAAATAGAATACGCACAGGGAAACTACACATATGGAGTAATAATAGAAGAATCAGAAAAATACAAAAACAAAGACACATATTCTCAGGAAGAATACAGAATACCATTTAAAATAACAAAAAACACCAACCAAACAGAAAACATAAAAACATTCAAAATATCAACAACACCACAAACAATAAAAGCAGGAGACCCATACAATGTTACAGTAAACCTAACTGGAGAATCCAATATAACTCCAACAGGAAAAGTAGTAATATACACGGGAGAAAACAATAATGGAACACTAACTGGAATACAGGGAGAAATAGAACTAAAAGACATAGGAACAGCATACGCCTCCACACAGCTAAACTCCCTAATAAATGCAAAACCAAACACCTACACAATAAAAGCATACTACACTGGAGACACACTATATAAACCTGCAGACAGTCAAAAATACACCAATGGAACAAGTACAATCACAGTAGAAAATACAGAAAACATCACAACAAAAAAGAACCTCACAAAATTCACACTGGATATAGAAGAATCTACTATATATGCAGGTGAAGAATACACAATAAATATAAAAGTACTTGGAGAAGATGAAACTCCAACAGGAACAGTTAAAATATACACACAAAACAATCACACAGGATACCAAGGGGAAGGACAACTAGACTCTAACGGAACCCTAAAAATCAAACTAAAATCAAACACCAATGCAAACCCAAACACCTACAAATTATATGCATACTATGCTGGAGATAATACATATAATATTGCAGACAGTTTTGAATACACCAATGGAACAGATACCATCCAAATAAAAAATAAAAACACTAATACCGACTCCACAATAAAAACAACACCATCAATGAGTTTCACAGCAAATCCAAACCCAGTAACAAACAATATATACACGCTAAAAGTAAACTTACCAACAAACAGCACAGGATCTGTAAACTTCATGCAAAATGGAATAAACATAAACACAATACTCGTAAACCAAGGACTTGCAACACTAACATTAGATACATCACAAATCAACCCAAACAATGGAACATTCACAGCATACTATAGTGGAGATAACAACTACACAAGCAAAACAGAAGAACTAACACTACAAAAAATAGAAACAAAAAAAGACACAACACTAACACCACAATCAAACACACTTACTAAAGGTGGAGAATTTAAAATAAAACTAACAGATACAAATGGAAACCCAATTGCAGGATACAGAATAAACATAATCTTTTCATTAAACGGACAATCACAAAGTTTCTCACCACAACCAACAGACATCAACGGACTAACAAGCATAACAATAAACTATGACAGACCAACTGGAACAATATTCACAGTAAACTACTCATTCGATGGAAACAATACATATAACAGTTCAACTGGAGAAACACAAATAAGATATATAAATTAAAAAAGGATTATGGCTGATAGAGGAATAATAGATATAGCAAATACAGATTCAAACGGAAATGTAGGAGTAACTGTAAGACTAACAGATACTAATGGAACATTACTTGAAAATATAAAAATAACTGGTGAAGACACAGATAACAGTTTCACAGAAGCACCAATAATAGGAACACCAAACACTAGTAACAGTCTAACAGCATATAAATCAGGAAAAACATGCATCCTAAAAGCAATTAACCTAGAAACACGAGTAGGATACGATGGCTACGGAACAAAAAATGGTTTTTATAATATGGCAACACTACCTGCAACTGACCAATATAAAAACCTATTCACACCAAAAACAAACCAATGGTGGTATAATGAAATAACACTACTTCAAAGCTTAACAATTAAAGCAAATAAGAAAAATGACAATGGAACATACACAGAAACGGAACAACTAATAAATAATCCATATTATATGAGCTTCGGATTGGACACAAATGGAATACTATACAACCGACTAGAAAGAAAATTAACAACAAATTCTCTAGTTAATGGTGTTAATTTCACACTCGTATATCTAGTATAAGATGTCATGTAATAATAAATATATGTATACGAGGGAAAACTGGAATCCTAATGTGTACAATATAAATATTGATTATAAAAACATTCCAACAAACCGCAGAGCATTAATTACCGATGAAGTTCAAGAAATAAGTAACCTTTCACTTCCACTTAGTCAAAAATCATTTGTACAATATAAAACACGAAACCTAACAAACGATAAAAACAATATAAAAATAACAAACCAATACCAATTCATAAAGCTAAACACCCAAAATACAATACTGCTGGAAGATTTGGAAGAAAAAATATTTATAGAAGACTCATTTACAAAAGAAGAAAAAGAACTCTACAAATACACAATAAGGTTAAATTTAAATGAAATAAAATGTGCAGAAATTAAAACAAATAAAAACATTAGAATAAATACAAATCTCACATCATATACTATAGAAAAAGATTCTAAAACAATAGATATTCAAACTGAAAACAAAACAACAGGTAAAACTTATTTTTTAAGTGATGGAAAACCAATAAAATTACACTTCATAGGATATAATGGAATAGTGAATTTAATACTTAAAACAAACAACAAAGAATACTTTAAAGAACTAATAACATATGTCTAATTTAAATATAAAAGGAAAATACCAAATCAATATTCTTTTTACAAGAATGTTTAAACAATACAAGGTTCCACTAATTAAAAAATCCAACCTGATAACAAATAATGGTATAAAATTCTTCACAGAACGTATTGCAGGACTTACAAACGATTCCATATATGAAATATGCCTTGGAAAAATAAATGAAAACACAAGAAAAGTAAGTAAAAATGACACAGAACTATTTAATGAAATAGACCAGGTAGCACCTGCAATAGGAATAGAAGACAATAAAATAGTACTACAATCCACAATACTAACAGACGATATGGAAGATATTTGTGAAATAGGTGTTAAAACAGAAGGAACAACTGATAATAACTACCAGGGAATCCTAATATCTCATGACACATTCGAACCTTTAACTGATTTAAACATAACAGCAAACTTCCTACTAAAATACACATTCACATTAGAAAATACAGACAATAATATCAACTGGCAAATAACAGAAGATTCCAATATCTATAAAACACCATATACAGAAAACCCAACCAATATCACAAATAAAGAATACACAATTTATACGGAATGCAGTAACATGGAAACATTAAAAGAAACACCATACTCCTATTATTTCATAGAAAATACATTATATATTAATTCACCAAACAATCCATTAAAAGAAGACTTAAATATAATAATATAAAAGAAGAATGGTTAAAAGAGTAAATAAAATATTAAATTATCATCATTTACACTACGATGATACATTATTTGGAGATCAAAAATACGTAACCGAAGAATTACTTAGAAACTATGCAGAAAACGATGAATATGAACTCCAACAAATTAAAGATCTATGGGATAGCACAGACCCTGAAATCAGATGCTGGCAAAATCCAATACCATTAGGCATTGAAAGCTTTGGAATAAACGAAGGACATGATGATGGAAAAGAAATCTACACATTCAGTGACGATACTAAATTTCACGGATCAACAGAATTCAAAAACTTCAACACAATAGATAAAAATAAAACCACTGCACACATTAACACCTCAGAAGGTAAAGCAGAATTACCAGTAAACACAGAAGAAATATCCAATACAGAAACATGTAACAATGGTCCATGGACAGGTATGAAAGCAAACGAATACTGGTATATAAGTTACAATCGTACAAAAACATACACGCCCAATAAATATTCAGATATTAACTCTACTGAAATTCCATCAGTTTGCAGAGCTCAAAAATTCAAAGCAAAAGAAACAGGCTACCTAAAAACTTTAACATTAAACTTGAAAGGAGATAAAGATGCAGAATATCCTTTAATAATTGAAATTTATAAATGGGAAACAGATAGTAATCTTCCAATAATTAAAGAATCCAATAAGCTTGCAACAAGCACATACCATTTCACGGTCACATCTTCAGCACTTACAAGTATTAACTTTGATAGTCCACCATATTTAATGAAAGATTCAGAATACTTTTTCATTTTACGCAGTCCTCTTACAAGTTACGAACACGCATACGGAGTAGGGGGATGGAGTGCAAGCTGTGGAGAGGATACCTATCCTGAAGGCTCATGTTTCCTATCAGAAAACAACGGATACTCATGGATTGAACACGGTAAAAAAGATACAAAACTAAAATACCATAATGGTCAAAACCCACCAATAGACTTTGCATTCACCTGCCATATTGAAGAAACTAGAAACACATATCCAATAAGTAACACGCCTTATACAGTATACTTCAAACCGTTGAGAATGAATCCCGTAAGATATGTTCAGATAACACCACGAGATAATATTCCTGAAGGAACAAGCATAGACTACTGGATAAGTCAAAACGGAACAGACTGGAAAAACATAAACTCTGGTGAGATAAAATTTGCAGAAGATACAGAAGAAGATAAAATAAAATTATACAATAATCCAAATAGCACATATTTATTCTTAAAAGCAGAATTAAGCACAACAAACCAGTCACTAACACCAAGTATTAGTAGAATATTATTAACAGCAGACACTATACCGGCACATACAGCTTATCTAAAATCAACATGCTTCACCCCAAGAACAGGGTCAATGCTAAATGCAAGTATATGGAGCCGTTGCTACCATCCATACAGAATCACCAACACATCAAACGTAAATGTAAAAATAGATATTTACAGAAATCAAATAAACCGTGATAGGATAAAAATAATAAAACCGGGAAATATTAAAAATTACAAATTTACAGAAGAATTCATAAAAGAATATTACACAACAAACAAGTCAAATTTTGTAATAGATGATGAATATCTACTTCAAGAACTAACAGAATATGAAGCAAACAATATTGCCGAAGTAAAAAATGAAAACATAACTGGAGAACAAATACAGGCAATATTCAACTTAAATAAATACTTGGACTTAACAGCAAGTGATATAGAAAAACTAACAATACTCTATAACAATGAATTAGAAAATCTGGACAATCCTGAAGAATTTATAGAGAAATATCCATTAATAATAAACCAACTGCGCAAATTCAACATCTTCTTAGAAGGAGTAAGTCAAATACCTTTATCCAAACCTGCAATTAAATATCTAAAAACAGTAAACTTTAAAGGAGAAGATGATAATGAAAGTATATCACTTCTTGAAGATTTGGACTTTAAAGTAGACTATGATACTGGAGAAGACTACAACTCTGAAAGTGAAATAAAACTCTATAAACTAGAATACAATGACAAAGTATACTCAATTGAAGATTATGGAAATACCATACTGCAATTTAATGGAGATTACTACAATCTAACAGCAGGAGATTTAGAAATAGAATACAATCCATTATACATTAAAGGTCTAACTATGAATGCATTTTATAAATATGATGCCAATGGTGACGAAATACTGGATTCAACAGGAGTTAATATTTGTGATGGATTCCCATTAGATATAATGATTGACACATTTATACCATATAATAAATCTAGTATGGAGAATGATTTGGAATTTAATTTATCAGTTGATCCGGTTTGTGCTTTACGTAAAGTCCTAATTAACGAAGGAACAGATAACGAAAGAGAATTAATAGAAGATGTTGATTTCACAGTAGACTATGAAAATAAAAGATTAAAACTTTTCAATGATATTTTCACCAATGATACAGACTACTTAACTGTAAGATACACTCCTAATTTAACAGATACAAGTCTGGGAGTAGCTTACAGAATGTATCGTGAAAATGATACCGACCAGGCGTATATCTTACCAAATTACTGGCAATACAGAATATAACAAAAATTTATAATTAAATAGGAGTTTTTTATGGCAAAAGATATTAGTAAAACAAACAGAATTTTAAATAAAAATGAAATATTAGATATGCAAGAACGTGTAGAGAAATATTTAAATCAAGGAGGTAAAATAACACCTGATAGAAGAATATACATAAACTACTCTACACAAGAAGAATATATAAACTACAAAACATATGAAAACTTAATAAACAGATGGATTTCTAATGGTAAACCAGAAAATATACAAGTTTATCAGGGTGCTATAGATATTTCAAATGATGATAAGATTCTTCCTATCTCTACAATTCTTGATATGGAAGCACGTGTTAACAAATACTTAACTCAGGGAGGAATAATCACAGATAATCGTAGAATTTACTTAGATATTGATGAACAAATAGAATATATCACATACTCTAAGTATAATGAGATTATGGGTCGTGTTGGATCTTTTAGAGTTAAAAATAGTAGAAATCCTAACTTTGTTTATTTAAAAGTAGAAACTAATACTAACCTCTTAAGACCAAATGCAGTAGGAGATAATTTACTTCCCAATGATGATGGTTGGTATTTAAGTCCACGTTACACTACAAATAAATCCACTATGAAACAGGAGACAAACTATTGGTGTGGGCCTAATGCTTTACAATTAGTTTGGTATGAGTTAACAGGTAAACTTGTTTCAGAATCAACAATTGCTAAATATGCAGGAACAACAACTGTAGGAACAGGGCATACTGGTTTGGAAAAAGCTTTAAAACAATTAGCTAAAGATTCTAACATTGATGTTAGTATTATTTGGAATTATTTATCTGATTTAGGTTATGATGGTTTAGGTAAACTTGTTAAAGATAAAACTGTTGGAATTTTTGTTCATAGTAAATATAAGAATAAATATGGACATTATGAATATGTTATAGGAGTAAATCCTAAAACCCGTAAACTTATGATTAATAATAGTTTAAGTGGTGGGTGGATTGAATACCGTTCTTTCGATACAATGACACAGTATATTAATGGAATAAGTCAAAAAAGTATCTGCAAAGTTAAAATATAACTATTCATCCATATTACTCTTATTTTTTTAATATTAATACAATATTAGGAAATATTTTTTATTATTCCACCTTTTAATTTATTTTACCAGTATCTGCCGACTTTCCAGTCTATTCTTTGTTCTGCTGCGAATACGTGTATTTGATCTTCTTCGAATATGTTGATGTCTTCTATTGTGTATATGTGTGTGTCGCATCCGTCGTATCCTATTTTTAGAACCTTTGGGTTGTATGGGTTTTCGAATATTTTTATTCCTGTGTGGTTTTCTTTTAGGTTTGTTATTAGTTTTATTATGTCTTGGTTTGTGCATTTTAGTCCGTTGATTTGCATTGTTTTTTCCTCCTTTTTTTTACCAGTATGGGAAGTATATGAATATATCGTCTTTTTCTGTGTTGTTTAGTATTTTTTTTAGTTGGGTTTTTGCTTTTTTTAGTGTTTGGAAGTATATTTCGTTGTATTGTAGGTTTCCGAAGAAGAAGCCTGGTCTTGTTGGTAGTATTTCTTTTGCAAGTGTTGGGTTTTCTAGGACGAATTCTATGTCCATGTATAGTGCGTGTAGGTCTTTGTAGTTTAGTGCATATTGTCTGCAGTTTTTGATTTCGTTTATTTCGGGGTTTTTTTCTATGATGTGTTTTTCTAGCCAGTAGTGTATCATGTTGGCTTTTCTTAAGTATCCGAGTTCTTCTTTTTCTAGTTTGTATAGGTACATATCTAATCCCATATGTTTTTCACCTTTTTTTGTTTTGTTGGGATTAGATGATATCTTTGTTGGATTATATATACTTTATCCTTTTGTGTTTGATTATTTTGATTATTTTAATACTTTTTTTAGCTTTTTAGATACTTTTTTTAGGATTTTTTTAATTTGAGGTAAATATTTTTATATTTGTTTAATGTAATTTTTTATTATAATAAAGTAAAAAAAACTGATTTTTTTTTTAAAAATTTTTATAGTAGGTTTTAATAGATGTTGGTTCAGTATTTGTCGACTTTCTCTAATTATAAGTTTTTGTTGAAGGAGCTTATTAAGCGTGATATTAAGGGGAAGTATAAGGATTCTGTTCTTGGTTTGTTTTGGAGTTTTTTGAATCCTTTGTTGACTATGGTTGTGTTGACGTTTATTTTTAGTTTTGTTTTTAAGATGTCTATTGAGAATTATCCTGTTTATTTTTTGACGGGTTATTTGATGTTTAATTTTTTTGCTGCGGCTACTAATGGGTCTATGGATTCTATTAAGATTAATGCGGCTATTATTAAGAAGGTTTATTTGCCGAAGTATATGTTTGCTGTGGGTACGACTTGTTCTGAGGTTGTTAATTTTTTAATTTCCTTGGTTGTTTTGGTTATGGTTATGCTTGTTACGGGTGCTCCGTTCCATTTGGGTATGTTTTTGGCTGTTATTCCTATTGTTTTGTTGGTTGTTATGTCTTTGGGTGTGGGTTTGTTGTTGGCTACTTTGACTACGTTTTTTACGGATATTAAGTATTTGTATAGTGTTTTTATTATGACTTTGATGTATGCTTCTGCTATTTTTTATCCTGTTGAGGTTTTACCGGTTAAGTATCAGTTTGTTTTTGAGTTTAATCCGGTTTATTTGGCTATTGCTGGTACTCGTGATGCTGTGTTGGCTGGTACTTTTCCTAATCCGTGGTATATGTTTTTGTTGGCGGTTGTTGCTTTTGCATTTTTAGGTTTGGGTGTGTTTGTTTTTTATAGGTATCAGGATAAGTTTATTTTATATATTTGATGGGGAGGTTCTTTGTTTTGTCTGATTTTCAAGATTCTAAGAATGCTGAGATTATTGAGAGGTCTATTGAGGATGCTAAGCGTAAGGCTTTGAAGGATAAGAATATTATTCATGTTGAGTGTAATTATCGTTTGTCTAAGACTACTGGTAAGTTGGTTGATCGGAGTAGTTTAGAGTCTGATAGTTTCTTGGATTCTGAGGGTTTGGGTGCTACTATTAATGATATTGATTCTGTAGATGAGGAAGAGGAGTTTATGAATCTTCCGTATGTTATCTCTGATGAGGTGGCTGTTCAGGTTGAGAATATGTCTATGGAGTTTAATTTGAATCAGGAAAAGGTTGATAATTTAAAGGAGTATGTTATTAAGACTATTAAACGGGAGGTTAAGCCTAAGAGTCAGTTTTTGGCTTTGAATAATTTGAGTTTTACTGTGCATAAAGGTGAGCGTATTGGTATTATTGGTTTTAATGGTGCTGGTAAGAGTACTCTTTTGAAGATTTTGGCTGGTGTTATGAAGCCAACTGATGGTGTTGTTCGAACTTATGGTAAGATTGCTCCGTTGTTGGAGTTAGGTGCTGGTTTTGATCATAATTATACTGGTGCTGAGAATATTTATTTAAATGGTGCTATTCTTGGTTATCAGAAGGATTTTTTACGTGGTAAGTATAAGGAGATTGTTGAGTTTTCTGAGTTAGGTGAGTTTATTCATATTCCTATTAAGAATTATTCTTCTGGTATGTTGTCTAAGTTAGGTTTTTCTGTTGCTACTATTGTTGAACCGGATATTCTTATTTTGGATGAGGTTTTATCTGTAGGGGATGTTAAGTTTAAGAAGAAGAGTGGTGATAAGTTGCGTGCTATGATGGGTTCTGGTACTACAGTGTTTTTGGTTTCTCATTCTGTTGATCAGATTAGGAAGTTGTGTAAGCGTGCTATTTGGTTGGATCATGGTAATCTTATTATGGATGGTCCTGTTGATGAGGTTTGTGATGCTTATATTGAAACTGCTAAAGAGGCTTCTGCTGAGGAATTACATAATATTGAATTGTATTAAGGTTGTATTATGTTTTTTAAACACAGACTTTTAGGTTTATTTTTTAGTTTTTTTAAATTGTTTCCTTTAAAAAGGGATAGGATTGTTTTTGTAGTGGATAGTCTTAATTCTTTTAATTTATCTTATGATAATATTATCTGTGAGTTTAAAAAACATGATTCTACTTTTTCTTATTGTTTTTTTTTAAAGGATAAGTTGTCTTTTAAAGGTTTGTTTCATCTTGCAACTTCTGGTTTTGTTTTTTTAGATGATAATTTTTTTCCTTTGGCTTTTATGAATTTTAAAAAGGATGTTCGGCTTGTTCAGTTGTGGCATGCTCCTGGTGCTTTTAAACGTTTTGGTTATGAAACATTAAAAGATGAGGAAAGTAAAAAATTATTAGAAAATATTGGAAGTAAAATCAGTCTTTTATCTGTAACTTCTTCAAATATTCAAGAGTTTTATAGTGAGGCTTTTCAGGTTTCAAAGGATAAAATTAAAGCTTTTGGGTTTCCAAAACTTGATTATTATACAAAGGATAAACTAACTGATACAAATGTTAAGGATGATTTTGTTAAGAGATTCCCGAAAGCTAAGGGTAAAAAAATTGTTTTGTATGCTCCTACTTTTCGTGAAAACTCTGATATGAATGATGTTTTCAAGTATATGGATGTTAACCGTTTTAATGAGGTGTTAGGTGAGGATTATGTTCTTGCTGTTCGCCTGCATCCAAAAATAGATAAATTTTTAAAGGATTCGGAAAGTGTTAATAAGGTTCTTGAATCTGATAATATTATTAATCTTACTGGTGAAGCAGGTGAGCAGGATTTACTTTTAGCCTGTGATGTTTTAGTTACTGATTATTCTTCTATTATGATTGAAGCTGTTTTTATTGATAAGCCTGTAGTATTTTTTGCTTATGATTTAGAAGATTATACTTCCTGTGAGCGTGGTTTTTACTTTGACTATAATTTGGTTCCAGGACCAATTGTAAAAGACACTGAATCTTTAATTAAACAGATACAGGATAAAGATTATAGGAAGGATAAGGTTGAGAGTTTTTTAGCTTTCCAGTTTGATAATAGGGATTCTAATTCTTCTAAGCGTATTGTTGATTTTCTTTTAAAATAAAATATTACATATAATATAAAGGATATAAATTATTTTTAATTATTTAATCTAATAATATTGGTGATTTTTTTTATGATTTTTGCTGCTATTTTGGCTGGTGGTTCTGGTGTTCGTATGGGTAAGGTGGATAAGCCTAAACAGTTTTTAATGTTAGGTGATAAGCCTATTATTATCCATACTTTGGAGAAATTTTATATTAATAGTTGTTTTGATGAGATTATTGTTTTATCATCTAAGAATTGGATGAGTCATACTAGTGATATTATTAATAAGTTTTTACCTGATGCAGGTAATATTAGTGTTGTTGAGGCTGGTAGTGTTCGTAATGAAACGATTATGAATGCTATTGGGTATATTGAGTCTAATTTTGATTTATCTGGTGAGGATATTATTGTTACTCATGATGCTGTTAGGCCTTTTGTTAGTCATCGTATTATTAGTGAGAATGTTAAGTGTGCTTTAGAGTTTGGTGCTTGTGATACTGTGGTTCCTGCTACTGATACTATTGTTTCTAGTGATGATTCTTCTTTTGTTACTAGTATTCCTGATAGGAGTCTTATGTATCAGGGTCAGACTCCTCAGTCTTTTAATATTAGTAAGTTAAAGGATTTGTATAATGGTTTGAGTAGTGAGGATAAGGATGTTTTAACTGATGCTTGTAAGATTTTCACTTTGTCTGGTGAGGATGTTGCATTGGTTAAGGGTGATGTTGTTAATATGAAGATTACTTATCCTTATGATTTGCGTTTGGCTAAGTCTATTTTAGATGAGGATTAATATAGAAAAATGATTACTACTGTTTATAGGTTGGTTTCGCCTAAGCGGGTTGAGGAATTTTATTCTGAAGTTGATATTAAAGGTAAGGTTGTTGTTCGCCCTACTTTTATGTCTATTTGTAGTGCAGATCAGCGTTATTATCAGGGTGCTCGTTCTCCTGAAGTTTTAAATTCTAAGTTACCTATGTCTTTAATTCATGAGTCTGTTGGTGAGGTTGTTTTCAGTGATTCTAGTGATTTTAAACCGGGGGACTCAGTGGTTTTAATTCCAATTTGGCCTGTGGATGTGGATGATTTTGTTTGTGAGAATTATTTAGAATCCAGTAATTTTTGTTCTAGTGGTTTTGATGGTTTTATGAGGGATTATGTTGTTTGTGATTCTACTCGTTTGTTAAAAATTCCAGGTGATTCTAATTTTGATGTGTTTTCTTTTTTAGAGTTGGTTTCTGTTGGTTTTCATGCTGTTAGTCGTTTTTTAAATTTTAGTGTTAAAAGGGATGTTATTGGTGTTTGGGGTGATGGTAATCTTGGTTATATTGTTTCCCTGCTTTTAAAGACAATGTTACCTGAGTCTCGTGTTGTTGTTTTTGGTGTTAATGATGATAAGTTGGAGTTGTTTAGTTTTGTTGATGATACTTTTAAGGTTAATGAGGTTCCTGATGATTTGAGGGTTGATTGTGGTTTTGAGTGTGTTGGTGGTTCTGGTTCTCAGGATGCTATTAATCAATTTATTGATTTAGTTAATCCAATGGGTGTTTTATCTATACTTGGTGTTTCAGAATATCCAATCCCATTTAACACTCGTAAAATTTTAGAGAAAGGTTTAATTATTTATGGTTCAACACGAAGTTCACGTAAAGATTTTATAGGAACAATCAATTTAATTAAAACTCACCCCGAAATAACAGACTACCTTGAAAATATAATAAACAAAAAAATAAAGATAAAACAAACACAAGACATAATAAAAGCATTCGACGAAGACTTCAACTCCAACTTCGGAAAAACAATACTAAAATGGGAAATATAAAAAAACATGATAAGCATAATACTACCAGTATACAATAGTGAAAAATACATAAAAAACACACTAGAATCAATCAAAAAACAAACCTACACAAACTACGAACTACTAATAATAAACGACGGATCAACAGACAAAAGCCAAGAAATAATAAACCAAACACTTGAAAACACAGAAATAAACTACAAAATATACACACAAAAAAACCAAGGAGTAAGCGCAGCAAGAAACAAAGGATTGGAAAACGCAAAAGGAGACTACATAATATTCGTAGACAGTGACGACACAATAACAGAAAACCACCTACAAAGCCTAAAAAACGCACAAGAAAAAGAAAACACAGACTTCGCCTTCACACAAATGATAATAAAAAAAGAAGGAAAAACCCTAACCAAAAAAGACGCCTACCAAACACTAGAAGGAAAAAAACAACTAACAGGATACCAACTAATAAAACACGAACTAATGATGGACGTACCATTCAGATTCTGCCAAATAATGTACAAAAAACAAACCATAGAAAACCATCATCTACGATTCACACAAAACGTAACCTACGGAGAAGACACAGAATTCGCACTAAAATCCCTACTATACGCAAAAACAGTAGCATACACAAACACACCAACATACCACTACCTACAAAACGACACATCATCAACATCACAATCATTTACAGAAAGATTCAACTTCATACAAATACTAGAAGACCTAAGCAAATACTACCACGACTACAAAATGCCAAAAGAAGAACTACTAGACTACCCATACCTACAAGAAATAATAGACCTAATAGAAAACTACAGAATACCCAAAGCAATATTCGGAAACCTAATGTACCTATTCTACAAAGACTACCCATACACAGAAGCAATGAAAACCATGGAAAAAATAAACTACCAAGAACGCCTCAGAAGATTCAAACCATACTCAAAAAAAGACCTAATATTCCTATTCAAAACACAAATATTCCTAATAAACCCAAAAATATACTACAAACTATGGAAAACATTCAAAAACACCATATAACACATATTTTTTAGATAATTATGAAAGTAACAATAATAACACCAAACTACAACGGAGAAAAATACCTAAAAGAATACCTCCAATCACTACAACAAGAACAACAAACACCATAGATAGAATGAATAAAAGAATGACTAAAAACAAGAAAAAAACTACAAAAAATCCTCTATGAAAACAAAAACCTAAAAAACTACCTAAAAATAGAATACAAACTCATAATAAACACAATCAATCTACTAAAAAAATAAAAAAATAAAAACCATAAAAAAACTATTTAGAAAGAATAACCCACAACCACTTAATTAACCATATAAAATATATAAAAGCTACTGTTAAAATAATAAATAGATAAAATATTTTAACATTTATTTTTTTCTTTTAAGGGGTTATGCTAATGAATAATAGATTTGAAATTGCAAAAGAATTTGCAGAAAAAATAAAATCTGATAAAATTAAACAGATTATATTATTCGGCTCAGTAGCACGTGGAGAAGATAACGAAGAATCAGACATAGATATTTTAATAGTATCTGACGAATGGGAAAGTATAGATTCTAAAATAACTGATGAAATTTTTGAGTTTGTATTAAATAAAAATGAACTCATATCACCACACATTATCTCAGAAAAACGATTTAATGAAACTAAAGATTTCACTTTCCTAACTAATGTCATGAAGGATGGTGTGCGTATTGGATGAACCTCATGCATTTATAGATAAAGCTAAAAGCAAATTAAAATCTAGTAAAATACTCTATGAAAATGAACAATATGGAGATTCAGTTGGTAGATCATATTACAGTATGTTTTTAGCAGCTAAAGCATTGCTAATTAAAAAAGGGTATAATGTTAGCTCACATAAAAGTTTAATTGGAATCTTTGGAAATGAGTATGTTAATCATGGAGATTTTAATCCAACTATTGCAAAGTATCTTTCAGGAACACAAGCTTTAAGAGACGATTCTGATTATGAAGCTTATGACGACATTTCTAAAAATATTGCAAAAGAAAAAATTAGACAGGCAGAAAGTTTCATCATAGAATCAGAACGATTTTTGTAATGAATATTTAATTTTATTTCCTATAAATTTTATGAATTACTTTTTTTGTTTTTAGTTAGGGTACTGTTAAAAACACAAATATTCCTAATAAACCCAAAAATATACTACAAACTATGGAAAACATTCAAAAACACCATATAACACATATTTTTTAGATAATTATGAAAGTAACAATAATAACACCAAACTACAACGGAGAAAAATACCTAAAAGAATACCTCCAATCACTACAACAAGAACAACAACACATAGAAGAAATAATCATAATAGACAACAACTCACAAGACGAAAGCCTAAAAATAATAGAAAAACACAAAGGACCACTAAACATAAAAATAATACAAAACAAACAAAACACAGGCTTTGCAAAAGCATGCAACCAAGGAATAAAAAAAGCAAAAACAGAATACCTCCTATTATTAAATAATGACATAAAAACCACACCAAACACCATACAAGAACTAATAAAAACCATACAAAAAGACAAAAACACATTCTCAGTAATGTCAAAAATGATACAATACCACCAACCAAAACTCATAGACACAGCAGGAGATGAATACACAATACTAACATACACACAAAAAAAAGGAAACAACACCCCAATAAACAACTACAACACAGAAAGAGAAATATTCTCCTCCTGCGCAGGAGCAGCACTATACAAAAAATCAATAATAGAAAAAATAGGATCTTTTGATGAAAACTTCTTCGCCTACGTAGAAGACATAGACCTCTCATACAGAGCACAAATACAAGGATACAAAAACATATACTGCCCCACCTCAATAGTATACCACCACGGAAGCGCAACCACAGGCTCAAAATACAACCCATTCAAAATAAAACTAGCAGCAAGAAACAACATCTACCTAATATACAAAAACTACCCATTACCACAAAAAATAATAAACTTCATCTTCATATTCCTAGGACACCTAATAAAATACCTAGTATTCTACAAAAAAGGCCAACAAAAACCATACATAGAAGGAATAAAAGAAGGACTAAAAACAAGAAAAAAACTACAAAAAACACCATATGAAAACAAAAACCTAAAAAACTACCTAAAAATAGAATACAAACTCATAATAAACACAATCAAACTACTAAAAAAATAAAATACAAAGAGTATTGTTTAATTTCTATTCTCTAATTTTTAAGTAGATATTATTTATTATTACTCTTCAAAGTCACTACTCTAAAAATATTATAAGTTAACTATTATATGTTTCTTTTTTTAATTCAACACTATTAGTTTTATGGGGGCTGCTTACTATGCCCATTACTTCAGTAAATATGTCTTCACCATCAGGTTTATCATTTTCTAATAGTACCAGTTCATCAGTTATAGGTTTGCTTTCTTTTTCTGGATTATATTTTAGCATATCTGGAATTTCAAAATCAATGGCATCTAATTTGTTCTCAATATTTATGTTTAATTTTTTTTCTAATTCAGAAATATCTGATACTGTAATGTTTTCATCTTGTTTTAATCCATTAATTAAATAAGTAGTCACTAATTCACTTTCAGTAATGCCTTTTTCCTCTGCTTTTATTTTAATTTTTTTTATTAATTCACTATCTAACTTAAAACTGATTGTCTTCATCATATATTTTTCCCATCTTAATTATTTATATGATTATATAATACTAAATTATATTTTTATCTTGAATATAAAAAAATCTATTAACTAACTATTAAATGTGAGTTATAGATGATAAGTTTTATATATTCCTTTTAAGATATTATCTAATCCCAAAATAAAAAAATAAATAAAATAAAAAGAAGGTGAATATAATGGGTCGATATGTTGATGTATATATGAGAGTAAGCACATATAATGAAATAATTGAAATAATTAAATCCACTACAGTAAATATTGATAACTATTATGACATAGAAGATCGTGTCAACTTGGTACAATTTTTAGAAGAATTACAAGAAGAAGACAGTGAAAAGAAAAATAAAGAATACCTCCAATGGGAGAAAAACAGAAACCAATATTATGATTTAAAAATAAAATATAAAGATTTACTAGATAAATTATATGAATTATGTGATGTTGATGAAAATGATTTATATTATCTATTATGTTCTGTTATACATTTATTCAAGGATTGGAACTGTGAATATTTACTAATCTCTTCTTTTTTCTATTTAAGCACAAAAGATGATTCTGTTAAGATTAAAGAGAATTGGAATTTATTATCTGAATTTAATTTACCAGTTGAAGAATTAATGTTTTTTTATGGTACTGTTTTAAAAAATAAAGAAGATATTGAATTTTAAAAATAATATCTTAATACAAATTATATTGTATAAAAGAATATTATAATAGCCGGATACAAAAATATTGTATAAAAAAAGATTTTATTTTTAGGATTATAATTTTTATGGACTTATCAATAATAATTGTTAACTATCAAACATATGACCTAACAAAGGATGCAATAGAATCAATACTAGAAAATCCCTGCAAATACACTTATGAAATAATTCTAGTAGATAATAACTCCCCAGATGACAGTATAGAAAAATTAGAAAACAATTTCAAAACTAACGAAAAAGTTAAAATAATAAAAAATAAAAAGAATCTAGGCTTTGCATATGGAAACAACAGGGGAATAGAAATTGCAAAAGGAGATTATATTCTTCTTTTAAATTCAGACACTATAGTAAAACCTGACACTTTAAATCAGTGTTTGGATTATATTAAACAGGATGAAAGTATTGGTGCATTAGGCTGTAAAGTCTCACTTCCTTCAGGAGAATTAGATAAGGCTTGTAAGAGAAGTTTCCCTAATCCTGTTAACTCATTTTATAAATTATTCCATATTCCAAATAATAGTAAAAATGATAATTATAATTTAGAGGATTTAGAGGATAATGGTGTTTATGAGATAGATTGTCTTGTTGGAGCTTTTATGCTAGTTAAAAAAGATGCAATAGATGATGTTGGTTTATTGGATGAAGATTATTTTATGTATGGTGAGGATATAGATTGGTGTTATCGTATTAAAAAGGCTGGGTGGAAGATTGTATACTTTGGAAGATCTGAAATAATCCATTATAAAGGGGCTAGTAGTAAGAAGAAAAGTTATAAACTTATTTATGAGTTTCATAAGTCTATGTATATTTTCTATAGAAAGCATTATACAAGTGAGTATAATTTTTTATTAAATATTCTGGTTTATCTTGGTATTTTTGTTCAATTAATTTTAAAACTATTTTTGAATGTTTTTAGAAAAAAATAATTTATTTTAATAAAATATAATAAAACTGATTATAATAATATTATATTAGTATTTTAAAAAATTTTTTAAAGTGTTTTTGTTTTATGATGTATAAGGATATTGTTTTACCAAAGAATGTTAAATTAAGTAATAGGATATTTTATCTAGACTTTTTAAAGGCGTTTGCAATATTCCTTGTGGCTGTTGGTCATGTATCATCACAAACATTATTATTCTCACCATTTAATTTTAATTGGGTTGTTGCAGATGTTTACAGTACAATTGCAAAAATTTCCATACCTATTTTTATGATGATATCTGGTGTTTTATTATTTAACAGGGATTATGATTATGTTGGTTTTATTAAGAAACGGTATCCTCGAATTCTTATTCCTGTTATTTTTTGGTTGGTAATGTATGTTATTCTTGGTTTTACTTTTGGTTGGGTTGAAGGTAAGACTCCAGGTACTTCAATATTGTCTATTGGGAAGTTTATTTTCTTAATGTTTTTAGGGCATGCTGGTTATTTAACACACTTTTGGTATGTTTGGTTGATTTTATCTGCATATTTAATTATACCTATTATTAATAAGTGGATTAAGAATTCTTCTTTTAGTGAAGTGAAGTATTTCCTTATTTTATGGTTAATTACTTGTGCATTTACTACATTTAAGTTGCCTTATGTTAATATTGATATTAGATATTTTGCTGGACCTTTAGGTTACTTTATATTGGGTTATTATTTGCATAATAGTACTAATAAGTGGTGGGATAGGACTTGGATTTGGTGGATTGTTTTAATTTTATCAACTGCTCTTAAGGTTTTAATTACTTATCATTATTCTGTTTTAGCAGGTAGTTTTAGTGGTGTGGATTATTATGATTTAACAACTGTTGCAGAAGCATTTAGTTTGTTTTTAATATTCCGTAATATGAACTTTGATGGTGGAGTATTTTCAACTTTCAAGAAGGGTAAAAATGCAAGTAATGTTTTATCTTTAAGTATTTTCACATTTGGTATTTATTTAAGTCATTTATTATTGTTTAAATATTTATTACTAAGACATGTTGATTTTGCAGGAATGTTTGCACTTGTTTCAATTCCAGTATTTTCAGTAATATTGCTTGTTGTTGCATGGTTTACAATGATTGTTTTAAGTAAAATACCGGTTCTTAAAAAATTTACTGGTGGAGCATAAAAGAGTTTTTATGATTAAGGAAAATCAAAGAATATTTAATGCAGGTTTAGTATTAGGGGATGCCCTAATCGTATTATTGGCCTTATTATTAGCTTGGCATATAAGATTTGATACTACACTATTTGGACCAATAGGTGGACATTTAAGTATAGAATCCTATGCAATGTTTGCAATATTCGTAGTATTACCTGTATATTTAATCTTATTCTACTTTTTTGGTTTATACAAACCATTCCGTAATCAAAGTTCTATATTTTCAGAAACAACTGATATAATAAAAGTAAATATAATGGCTTTCATATTACTTGTAGCATTCCTTTTTATAATTGATCAACCTGACTTTTCAAGAATAATGCTACTGCTTCTTGCAATATTTGGTGTAATTTTATCAGTAATTGAAAGAGCACTTATAAGATCCTTTTTAAGACTAATCAGATCAAGTGACCATAACCTAAAACACATCCTGGTAGTAGGAGATAATGAACTTGCATACACATTCATCCGTAAAATCAAATCCAAAAAATACTTAGGATACTCAGTAAGAGGAATACTTGGAAAAAAAGAACACCTTGGATATGAAATAGAAGGAGCAAGATTTATAGGAACATTTAAAGACCTTGAAAATATACTAAGCAAACACAACTTCGACAGAGTAGTAATGGCAATACCACTAGAATACTTCCCAAAACTCACAGAACTAGTAGACATCTGTGAAAACGCAGGAATAAAAGCAGAAATCATACCAGACTACTACAAATACCTACCAGCAAAACCATCAGTCGACATGATAGAAGACCTACCAATAATAAACATCAGATACGTACCATTAGATGATGCATTTAACAAATTCCTTAAAAAAACAGAAGACTTCATAATCAGTATAATAGCAATAATAATAACCTCACCAATAATGCTAGTAACAGCAATAGCAATAAAACTAGAGTCTCCAGGACCAGTAATATTCAAACAAGAAAGAATAGGATATAAAAGAAAACCATTCACCATGTACAAATTCAGAAGCATGAAAGTACAAGACGCTGAAGAAGAAAAAAACGAATGGACAACACCAAATGACACAAGAAAAACCCGAGTAGGAGACTTCATAAGAAGAACAAGTATAGATGAACTACCACAATTCTTCAATGTACTTAAAGGAGATATGAGTGTAGTAGGACCAAGACCAGAAAGACCATACTTTGTAGAAAAATTCAGAAAAGAAATCCCAAAATACATGGTTAAACACCAAGTAAGACCTGGATTAACAGGATGGGCACAAATAAAAGGATACCGTGGAGACACATCAATACAAAAAAGAATAAAATATGATATAGCCTACGTAGAACAATGGAGACTATCACTAGATATTGTAATAATATTCAATACAATGTTTAAAAGAGGAAAAAACGCTTACTAAAAAAATCTGCCCTTTTTTTCTTTAAATTCTATTTTTTTTATTTATTGAAAACGAAAAAAAACGTTTATATAGTATTATTTTTTAAAATAAATAATAATTGTGAAAAATATTTTACACCATTTATTTTCACAAAAAAAAATAATTAATAAAAAAAGGAGTTGATGAAAATCAACAAAAAAATAATACTAGGAATACTATTCCTAACACTACTTATAACACTACCAACAACCTTTGCAACAGACAACCAAACAGGAAATTTAATTCCAACTGTTGAACCAAATTACACAGCAGAAGAACTTGAACTAATCCATCAAAGAGAAATAGACTATGAAAATGCATTAAAAAATCCATGGGCAGGAATGGAAGGAATACCTGAAATAGAACTCCCTCCAGAAATTATATCGGATATCAACACAACAGAATGGGATGAAAACACAAAAGCAACAGCAGAACTATATGGATATGACCGCATAAACACGTACGATTTTAAAACACACTCATTCATAAACCCACAAGCAACATACACAGACGACATGCTATTTATGGGACATAATAACCAATTCCAAATAAGAACAATGGAAGAAAAAATCCAAGAAATCTACAATGAAAACATCACAAAATTCTACTACAATAACGAATCAGCAATATATGCATTTGATGCAGACAACCAAACATTCTATCATGTTTACAATGAATACACATACAGACCAATACAGAATATAAAAAACCCAATATACAATAAATCATACTTAATATCATATGAAACAAATCCAACATTAAACAATATAGAAACACCAACAAACCCTCCAGCCATTAACCATAATAACACCCAAACAGCTAATATAATTGGAGTTCCACAAATTATTGGAATACCAGATAACACACCAAAATTCAATGATATAAAAATCCACATATTCAACGCTGAAAACATAACAATTACAAACCAAGAAAAACCATTCGAAAACCTAACAGCACAAATAACAACAAACAACAATAAAACAGTAGCTAATCTTCAAATAAGTTTAAAAATCACAAGATCATCAAATGGAGCAAATAAAATATACAACCTAACAACAGATGAAAACGGAACCATAAACTTACCAATAAACTTAGCAGATGGATTATACAAAATTGAAATATACTATAAAGACTATTATAAATACAATAACAATTACAAATTAAACCAATTTCTCATACAAGTTTCAAACAACACCACAAAAATACCTTCAGATATTCGAATCGCAGATTCATTTTCAATAGGATTAAACTACTGGATTATAAAAAACAATACAAATATAAACATGAGTTACGGAGATAAAGATAATTTCACATTTTCATTAAGCTATTTCCTCAATCCTATAGAAAAAGCTAATACTAGAGTAGAATTCACAAGATTAAGCGATAATGTAAAAAAATCTTACTATTATACAAATACAAACCTTATTAATATTCCAATTAACTTAAATCCTGGGGCATACAAGGTAAGTGTATATGTTCAAGAAACTAATTACAAACTCTCTACAAATGATATTTTAATATCTAATCCAATTACAAACAAAACACAAACTGTAATTAAAACTGAAGAAGATAAATCAAAATATTATGTTGGAACTCTTAAAACATACTCTGGAGACAATTTATCCTTTAAAAAAGTGGATATAAATATAACAAGAAAATCAGATAACATGTCAAAAGTTTACAGTGTTTTAACAAATGAAGATGGTTATTACTCATTACCTATAAACTTAGGTCATGGAGAATACACTGTTAAATGTTCATATAATGGTACTAACATGTATTCATCAAGCCAGTCTTTAGAAAAAATTAATTGCTAATAGTTTTATCTAAAAAAGAGGGGGAATTTATTAAATATTATTCCCTTTTAATATTTATCTTGACTATAACTAGTTGAATTTGTTTTGGTTAAAATAGAGTATCATAAAATATTATAAATATTTTATAATATACATCATTTAATAAAGTTTTATTTTTTCTATAATAATTAAGGGGAGTAATAAATTATGGTTCCTGCTACAGTTACCGAGTCATTTAATCATTTTTATGGTGAAATCAGATTTTTTGAGAAAAATATAAACTCTAAAAAATTAATAAAAATCAATGAGGAAAATATTCTCAAAATACATGATTTTGAGGTTTGTGTTAGAAATATTTTGAAATCATGTGAATCTATAGCAGACTCACTTGAAGAGTATCATATTTTTTCACGTGAACTCTATGATTTTCTTGAAATTCAAAATATGATAGAAATGATTTTAAAAAATAAAACCCTAGAAACTATTAAACTTACAGAATTAGAGTTTTTAAACGAAATTTTAGGAGATTTTCATAGAATTATCACATTTCGCTATATTACTACTAAAAACAATCTATTAAATCGAGAGGAAATTCCAACTGAAAATCTAGAAAGATATAAACAGGAATACAAAAATTTTATAGTTAAACTTAGAAAAAATAGGAAAAATTTTTCACTAAAAATATCACATCCTATAAATAAAAATGAAGAGTTAGATCCTGTAAATAAAAAAATGCTTGGGGTCATGGCAGAAAAAATTGTTAAATTATAATAGAATATTATGGGAGGGGGATAATATGATATTCTGCGATTCAAATATAATTATTGGGCGATGTATTGAATGGGATTATTTATATGATAATGTAATATATTTTGAAAATAATGAGCCTGTTTTTTCATAATTTTTTTTAATTTGAATTTATACTTTAAATAGAAAAAATTTAAAATAATTCTTTGGACTTGAAATCTTTTTGTTCAGTATTGTTAAATATAATATCATATATAAAAATAAAAATATAGAATATTTTATTATTTAACTAGATTATAATAATTAATTATTTTTTTATTAAATTACTATTATAAAAATGCTTAATAATAATTTTATAGGATTTTCTATATTAAAAACTAGAATTTAAAAGGTTTATAGATAATTATAAAAAGATTAAGTAATTTTTAAGGATTTTATTTTAAGATTACTTTTCAAATGCTCGGACATACTTAATATATAATCTAATATAAAATAGTAATTTACTTACCTACTAATAGTTGAGGATTGAGTTATGGATTTAGAAATATTTCAGGATGAGGAAATAAAAGAACAATACGAAAAAGTTAAAGACAAACTTTCTCAAGAAGAATTCCTAGAAAAATTCAACGAACTAGAGAAAGAATACAAAGACACAAGTTTCGTTAACGCAATAGACATAGCAAAAATGATAACATCACCATACAGCGATGAAAAGAACGAAACACTATCTGAAAAAGACGAACATGTAATAGACAAAATAAGCAAACTAGAAGCAGGTGCACAAAACATCACACTAGTTGCAAAAATCATGGGAATATCCAACATTAAAAAATTCACATCCAGAAAAGGAAAAGATGGAAAACTATGTAACATGGATATTGCAGATGACACAGGAGCAATCAGAGTAACATTATGGACAGACAACATAAAACATCTAAAAAAAGTCACAGAAGGAGATGTTGTTCAAATAACCAACATGGAAGCCCGTGACGGTTACAATGGTCTAGAACTACAAATGCAACCAAGATCACAAATAAAAGTATTAGATGCAAATGACTATCCTACATTCCCTGACTATGAAGAACCAATAACTTTAATTAAAGATATAAATCCAAATGAAACCATAAACCTCATGGGAAGAATAATAAGACTCCCAGAAATAAGAAAATACGAAAGCAATGGTAAAAAAGGAAAAGTAACTTCAATTGAAATCCAAGATGAAAGTGGTAAGATAAGTTACACACTATGGAATAATGATGTTAATCTTATTGAAGAGTTAGGATTAGAAGTAGGAGATTCCATAAAAATATTAAGAGCACAAGCACGTGAAAGAAACGGAGAAATATCCCTATCCCACTTCGGAGGAAAAATAGTAAAAGGAGATTTCGACGTACCAGAATTCGAAGAAACAATACTTAAACTCGTAGACGCACAAGAACTCAAAGACGTTACAATATTAGGTGTTATTACAAAAATCCAAGACAAAATAACATTCACAAGAAAAGACGGAAGCGAAGGATACGTAAAATCAATAGAAGTAGCTGACGACACAGATTCTATAAGAGTAACACTCTGGAATGACGATACAAACATAGAATTCAATAAAGGAGACTTAGTGAAAGTTATTGGAGGAAACATCGAATTCGACGATTACGCACCATCAGGTTACAGATTAAACACAAACTGGAACACCAGATTTGTAATAGATCCAAAATGTGATGAAGAAACAAAAAATGCTCTTAACCAAATAAAAGCAAGAATGAAACCACTAACAGTAGAAGAAATCCAAGAATTCGAAGACGATGGTGAAGAAGTTGATATCATCGGAAGAATCCTATCAATAAGTGATGTTAGAGAATTCCAAAGAGACGACACTTCTATTGGTCTTGTCCGCTCCATAGACTTAGCAGACGAAACAGGTTTCGTAAGAGTCTCACTATGGGATGAAAAAGCAAAAATAAATCTTAAAATAGGAACAGCATTCAGATTTGAAAATGTTAGAACCCGCTTAGGATTCAACGCTGTTGAACTCAATGCAGGTAAAACATCACGTGCAATTGAACTAAAAGAAGACGAAGTTGGAGACCTACCATCCTTTGCTGATTTAGAAGAAATGCTATACGAAATGAAGAAAATCGACGAAGTAGAAGAAGACGATGTTAACATCCGTGTAGTAGCAAGAATACTTGACATCCAAGATATTGTTGAATTCCAAAGAGATGATGGTAACCCTGGAAAAGTAAGAAGTATAGATTTAGCTGACGAAACCGGTTCAATAAAAGCTAGTTTATGGGATGCTAAAACAGAACTCAAAGACTTTAAAATCGGTGATGCAATAAAAATTGAAAACCCAAAAGTAAACTTCCGTGATGATAGGTTAGAATTAAGCATTGGTGGAAGTTCTAATTTATTAGAACCAACAACCGATGAAACTGAATTATTACCTACCTTTGATGAATTAAAAGAAATGATTTATCAATTAAAAACAATTGATGAATTAGAAGAAGATGACATCAATGTTCGTGTAAATGGAAGTTTAACAGATATTTATTCTGAAAAATTATTATTAACAAAATGTCCTCACTGTAGAAACAATGTTGATTTAGACTCAGATGAACACACATGTGACTTTTGTGGTGAGGAATTTGATGAACCAAGTTATACTCTAATGATTCCAGCTAAATTCATAGATGATACTGGAGAAATATCTATAACATTCTTCGGTAATTTAGTTGAAGAATTACTTGAAATGTCTGAAAAAGAAATTATAGAAATTGTTAGAGATGATGAAGATTCAACTGTACTAGATACTAAAATTGATGATTTAACAACTCTTACATTGGATTTAATTGTTGATGTAAATTATGATGAATATAATGAAGCTATAAGATTAAATCCAAAAACTATCTTATCTAAAGAAATCTAATTAAAAAAAACTTATTATTTATATATTATTTGAGGTGTATGAAATGTCTGAAGAAGAAATGGAAGTAACTCTTAACGATTTACCTGGTGTAGGTGAAAAAACTGCTGTAAAATTACAAGATGCAGGATTTGGGGATTTAATGAGATTAGCAACAGCTATTCCAAAAGAATTAGCCGTTAAAGCAGAAATTGGTGAAGGAGTAGCAATGAAAGTTATTGAAGCTGCTCGTAAAGCATCTAACCTTGACTTTGAATCTGCATTTGATGTAATGGAAAGAAGAAAAGAAGTAGGACGTATCACTACTGGAAGTGAAGGAATCAACGAACTAATCGGTGGAGGAATCGAAACACAATCCTTAACAGAAGTATTTGGAGAATTCGGTTCAGGAAAAAGTCAATTATCCCACGAATTAGCAGTAACCGTACAATTACCTGAAGAACAAGGAGGTTTAGATGGTGATTGTGTATTTATAGATACTGAAAACACTTTCAGACCAGAAAGAATAGAACAAATAGCAGAAGGTTTAGGATTAGATCCAACTGAAGCTTTACAAAGAATCCATATTGCAAGAGCATTTAACTCATCCCACCAAATGTTAATGGCAGATAAAGTTAACAACCTCATCCAAAGTGGAGCTAATGTTAAATTAATTATTGTAGACTCTTTAATGGCACACTTCAGAGCTGAATATGTAGGACGTGAATCCTTAGCAGTTAGACAACAAAAACTAAACCAACACTTACATGTCCTTCAAACTATTGCTAATACATATAATGTAGCAGTATTCATAACTAATCAGGTTCAAGCTAGACCAGATGCATTCTTTGGAAGTCCTACTAAAGCTATTGGTGGACATGTTTTAGGACATGCATCTACTTACAGAATTTGGATTAAGAAAGGTTTAGCTGGTAAAAGAATTGCACGTTTAGTTGACAGTCCACACCTTCCTGAAGGTGAGTGTGTATTTAAGATTACAACTGATGGTATTGTTGACTAGTTAAACTTAATTTTTTCCTTTTTTTATTCTTTTATTTTTTCTTATTTTATATTATTTAAGGTTTTTTATTCATTATTTTATACTTTTTAAGCGTTTTTATTTTGTATTTTCTTTTTTTAACTTTTTTTATTTAACGAATTTTTCATAGTATATAAACCTTACTCACTTATTTCAATAGAAACCTTTATTAACTTATATTATAAACATAAGTGTATATCTAAAATTTATTTACTTATAAATATTAGATTAAAAATTAACAAATTCATCAACTTGTACAAGGTGATTTTTGATGGCAGAAGAAAAAGATTTAAATAATGAAGAAGTTAGAGTGGGAGTATTTGTCTGTCACTGTGGTGTAAACATAGCCGGTGTTGTTGACGTAAAAGCAGTAGCAGAATATGCAAAAACTCTACCAAACGTAGTATACTCAACAGATTACAAATACATGTGTTCTGACCCAGGTCAATTAATGATTCAAGAAAAAATCCACGAATTAGGATTAAACAGAATCGTTGTAGCAGCATGTTCTCCTAGACTTCACGAACCTACATTCAGAAGATGTGTAGAAGAAGCAGGATTAAACAAATTCTTATTTGAATTTGCTAACTTAAGAGAACAAGACTCTTGGGTACACATGGGTAAAAACGAAGAAGCTACAGAAAAAGCTAAAGATTTAACCCGTATGGCAGTTGCTAAAGTAAGATTATTAGAACCTCTCGAAGCACACAAAGTAGGTGTGGACAAAAACGCTTTAGTAATTGGTGGAGGAGTTGCAGGTATGCAATCCGCATTAGATTTAGCTGATATGGGTTACCATACTTACTTAATCGAGAAAAAACCTTCCATCGGTGGAAGAATGGGACAATTAGATAAAACATTCCCAACACTCGATTGTTCAGTATGTATTCTCGGACCAAAAATGGTAGATGTAAGTAAACATGAAAACATTGACTTAATTACCTATGCTGAAGTTAAAGAAGTAGACGGATACATTGGAAACTTCACAGTAACCTATGAAAAGAAACCAAGATACATAGATGAAGAATTATGTGTCGGTTGTGGATCCTGTTCTGATGTTTGTCCTATCGAAATACCTAACTACTACGACGAAGGTATGGGTATGGTTAACGCAGCTTTCATCCCATTCCCTCAAGCAGTACCTCTATGTGCTACCATAGACAAAAACTACTGTATTGAATGTCACTTATGTGATAAAGTCTGTGAAAGAGATGCAATTAAACACGACCAA